>DATEPO010000245.1:0-5213 GCA_035273145.1 Nitrospiraceae bacterium | reverse complement strand
CGCGATGTGGGTGTCACGCTCAGAGCAAGACGTCATGGATCATACCGGCGAAGTCTACCCCAATTGCTTTGTCATCGGGCTTGCCGTCTCAGCCGTACACGGCACCCCGCGTATGGGTCCAGCCTTCGGCTCGATGTTGCTATCCGGTCGCTACGGAGCGGAGCTGATTAAAAAGAAACTCAAAAACGAATAACCGAGAGATCCGATATTTTTCAATAAGGCCTACAGGCTGCAAAAAGGCAGCCAACAAGGCCGCAGGGGAGACCAAACTAGAGGCGTACCCTTGGGGTACGTTGAGGATTTTGTCTCCCCGAGAATGCAGTGGGATGCCTTTTTCAGCAGCCTGAAGATGGATATTCAAGATTTTTTGATTCAAGGCGAGGGCAGTGAAGAAGATAAGAAAGAAGCATGGGGCTTCTTTCAAAAGGCCTATGAGCATCAAATGAAAGGCGAATTGGAAGAGGCCGTGACTCTCTATAAGCAATCGATTGACAGCCATCCAACCGCTGAAGCGTACACTTTCTTAGGCTGGACCTACAGTTTCATGGGGCGGCTCGATGAGGCCATTGAAGAATGCCATCATGCCATTGAAGTCGATCCTGAGTTCGGAAATCCGTACAACGACATCGGCGCCTATCTGATCGAAAAGGGCGAGTACGATGAAGCCATTCCCTGGTTTGAAAAGGCGTTACAAGCCAGGCGCTATGAAAGCCCGGCGTTCCCGCATCTCAATTTGGGGCGTGTGTACGAACGCAAAGGACAATGGTCGGAAGCCATCGATTGCTATAAGAAGGCGCTGACGCTGAATCCGAATTATGCGTTGGCGAAGAAGGCGCTGGGCCGCGTCATCAGCATGCTGAACTAAACGGTTGTTGAAAAATGGCCGCCGGCTTCGTTCCGTCTCGTCACCGTCCTCAACGTAGCCAGAGGCTACGCCTCCGGCGGTGGCTTCGCCTGAGGCCTTGCTGACGACCATTTTGAACAACCGTCCAAGACCTTACTCATATGGATGACAACAATAACAAGAAAACGATCCTGGTGGCGGTGACTGATATCTTTTTCTATACGAAGATTCGGGATGCGTTGCTTCCTCATGGCTATCTATTGGAGCGGGCTCGGACGCAAGAAGATTTTTCTGAACAACTTGGCAAGTTAACTCCATCAGCCATTCTCCTGAACATGAACGATGAAAAGGTCGATGCATTTGACGCGCTTCGCCACCTGCAAAAGATTCACTCAGGGACACCGATTCCGACGTTGGCGTACGCCAATCATGAAGAGGTGGACACGTGGAGGAAGGCTAAAGAATTAGGGGTCACCAAGATTGTGTCTCGAAACGAATTTTCGGCACGGACGCGAGGGCTGGTGGAAGAAGTGCTGGGCATCAGAAGCCAACCATCACAAGAGCTGAAGCAAGAATGAAACAATTACGGCTTCGCGAACAACACGCAAAACTCGGTGCCACATTTCAAGAAGTGGCTGGATGGGAAGTCCCGCGGCATTACGGCGATCCGGTGGCGGAGCATACGGCTGTCAGAAATGGAGTCGGCCTCGCTGATCTGTCTCATCGAGGCAAGCTTCGGGTGACAGGCGACGATCGCGTGAAATGGCTGCAGAGTATTATCAGCAACGACCTTCTTCCATTGAGGCCCGGCCACGGCGTCTATTCCGGTTTTCTCACGCACAAAGGCAAGATGCTCTCGTATTTTCGCGTGTACGCGCTTCCCGATGCGCTGACGGTCGAAGATGTCGGCGAGATCGGCGAGGTCACGTTCCAGGCATTCCGTAAATTTCTCTTGTACGGCACAAAAGCCAAGATGGAAAATGGCGCGGAATCTTGGGGGCTTCTCCTCGTCAGCGGCCCTCAGACTCCTAGGCTGATCCGGGAGGCGTTTGGGTGCGATGTGAGCGGATTGTCATCACTGGCATTTCTCACGCAGGAGATTGGCGGTCACCAAGCGCTGTTCATACGGACAGAGGAAACCGGGGAGACAGATGTCGAAATTCTGATTCCAGCAGACGGACTCCTTCCTGCCTGGGAGCGACTGTGGAGCGTAGGTGAACCGATGGGGCTGAAGCCGGTTGGGACCGACGCCCGTGAGATGCTTCGTCTCGAAGCCGGGTTACCTCGAGCCGGAGCTGAACTGACGGAAGAAATTGTTCCACCGGAAGCCAATTTAGAAGGCAAGGCCTTCAGTCTCAGCAAAGGATGTTACCCTGGTCAGGAAGTCGTGGCTCGAATGGACACCTATGGAAGTCTCCGCCGCCGAATGGTCGGCCTTGTCCTGCTTGATCCGGTGATCCCAAAAATGGGGGCCAAACTATTCAGCGGCGAGCGTGAGGTAGGCTGGATCAGCAGCGCGGCGCACTCACCGTCCTTCGGCTGCTCCATCGCCTTGGGCTTTCCCTTGCGCGACTTCACCAACCCCGGCACGACCTTGACGGTCGACATCGACGGACAGCGGTATGATGCCACCGTTCGCCCTCTGCCTTTGTATCAAGGATAAAAAGGGGGAAAGGGATTCTGGGATAAGGCATACACATGTAATGCCCTCCCCTCATCCCACATATCCCATCCCATTACCGCTCCGGATGCCGCGCATTCGCCACCGCCTCGGCGAACGTCAGGAGGCTCTTTCGTTCGTCGTTATCCAACGCCAACAGCAAATGCGTTTCATCGGCATGCATGAGGCGCAGACTGAGAAACGGCTCTTCCCGTCGCTTTTCTCTATTTTCCCAGACGGCATCGATAATCTGGATCTTATCCAAGTCACTGACCGACACAATATCGTAGCGAAAATACGAATCGCCGATGACCATGTCGTACACGACGTTCCCACCGGTCAATACGAGGACGTTAAATCGTCCTTGGTCCTCATAGCCTTCCGGCAAAAAACGATTCAAGTGCACCAACATGATCTTCCGAGTCCCCAACGCTTTCTGAATGTTTTCCCGGAGCGCGGTGTAATCGATCTGCAGAGCCTTTTCATCCGGACTGGTCGCGGACGCTGCGGCATTTTCAACCTGTTTCCAGAGATCTTCAACGGTCATAGTGCTCTCCTTCCATGCACGATGCTGACTCCATCACGCCATAACCATTTCACGGCATACCAAGCAGGTTGCTACGGTACCTGCGAGGCGTTGCAGAATGCAAGGGGTCTATCGTAGAGCCGATGTTCGGGCCTGGATCGTCCGTTCGAAGCGAGAGGCGCCCGATTCGTCCACGATGGCAAGACGTAGGGTGGACCGATCGACCGATACTACACCGAAGTTGGAAAAGCCGCCTTCGCTGTAGATGCTCGTCGGCTTCAGATCGGGATTGGGTCGGACCGGCGTACCGTAAGCGGCCGACAACGGACCACAGATAAACTCATAAAAATCCACGATGCCGTCCCCGTCCGGATCGTAGTCATTCACCTGAGCATAGTGCACATCGCCCGCCAGCCACACGATATTGGCGATATGACGGGCCTGCAACACATCGACGATGCCGCGCAGCTCGGTCAGAAACCCTGTGCCATCCGAGCCTCGCGCCCAACTGTCATTGCCGGGCAAGAGCAGCGTTCCACCCTTCTGGTTGGAAAGCGGCACGCTCGTCGCCACAAATTTCCAGGTAGCCGTAGAATGGCTCAGCTCTTCCACCAACCAATCACGCTGTGCACGTCCGAGCATGGTCTTGCTTGGCCCGTCTTTCTGGCCATTGGCACTGCGGTATTGCCGAGTGTCCAAGATGTACACCTCTGCATCAGCCCCCCAGCGAAACTTCCGGTAGAGACGAAACGGTTCGGCGGCCGGAGCCGTAATCGGCCAATATTCCCGAAGTGCCTGGCGACCTATGGGCATGAGCGGATCGATCGGACCTGAAAAGTTATTGCGAACTTCGTGATCGTCCCAGATCGCATAGACCGGTGTGTCGGCTAAGAAGCGCTGCAGCGCCCTGTCTTCACGTTGATACCGATGTTTGGCGCGATACTCATCCAACACAGAAGCGGTAAACTCGCTTCCCGGCGCGTTTGGAGGAGACGGGCAACGATCATCGCTATAGATCGTGTCGCCTAGAAAAATCATGAAGTCCGGACGGCGCCGAAGCATCTGATCGAAAATCGCATAGCCCGACGGCGTTCGACGGCAGCGTTGTTGGCCTCCAAGATCGCCGCTCCACACGAACGTCAGCGGCTTGGCCTGATCGTCTCCGGGCGCCGTGACAAATCGACCTTCCAGCGCCGATGCTGTTTGTAGACGGTCAACCGATTCATGAGATGATCCTGTCCGTACGACATACCGATAGGCGGTTCCCGGCTTCAAGCCATCGAGCAGGACCGTCGCCGTGTAATCCTGGTCCTTCGCGGTCTGTATCGTAGCGGATCGGCGTGATTGCTCTCCCTCCATCCATTCCACTTGAGCGGTCGATTCCGCACTCGTCCGGAACCATACTCGCGCGGAATGGCTGGTCACTTCACCGGTTGCCACCCCGTGTTTGAGAAGCGAGGCGCTCGCCTCTTCGTCGGCAAATGGACTGCCAGGCGGCAATCCTGGACGATACGACGGCTCGCATCCTACGATTGAGGCAAGAAGGAGTGACCCGATCGCGATGTAAAACCGATTGCAAATCATGGTTGGTTTCCATAGTAAACGTGGCGCTTTCACCAAGAAAAGACAATGATGCGGTGAACCCTTGCAACCACAAGACGATGTCCGGCATACTCTTTCTGATACTCATGCTGGAAAGGAACAGGACTTTATGAGCGATGAGCGTTGTTTAATTGAAGGCTGCACCATGTCGGCTTATGCACCAGGCGGGACCGCGACCCTCTGCAAAGAGCATTTCATCAATTTCGTCACGTGGCGACGCCGCCGTGGCTCCGTCATGTTCACCAAGTACGCCGGGATGACCATGAATGAGCGCGACACCATTGTCGCCGAATGGCGAAAAGCCGTTACGGCGTCAGAGTAAGCTCCTCCCCTTTCTTCTTCTCTTCCTCCCCCGGGAAGGACGGTCCGAATCTGACCTCCCCGGTGCACATCGAGCGAGCATTTTTCTACTTCTAATCAATTAGGAGGGCGACCGGGTGGCCCGTCACTGCGCGCGTCCACCGAGCATTTTCTGAATGTGCGCGAGCACAACGGGTGCCCCGCGCCGCCCTCCGTACCACTTCACCCCATGATCGGCGACCCGTGATGATGGATGAGATACCAACGGCCTTCAATCCGCT
>DATEPO010000244.1:0-5002 GCA_035273145.1 Nitrospiraceae bacterium | reverse complement strand
ACTGCTCGTGGCGGGAACGAGTCTCGTCTTTACGAAACGTATGTGTCACGTGAAGAGCCGGGAATCAATCCACGTGCCGCTCTCAATGGTTGTGCAGGAACAACCGCATGCGGAGACGCAATTGGGAAGCACTCGTGTGGCAACCCTCCTGTGAGTTCTTGATCAGCGCGGGCGCTTGTACGGTCGGCGTCTCCCCTGGACGGCCGTTGGTTCTTGACGTGCAGAGCGTCGGTTGGCGCCGGATTCATTGGCTGTTAGTTCACGAGGAGACACTGTCATGGAAACTGTACTCGGTTTCGTCTGTTTTTCATTTGCGGGAGCGCTCTTGCTATGGGCGCTCGTCCGTGGTCGTCACACGCATCCCCAAGGGAAGCATGTGTTGGTCGCCTCCCACATGCGATCGCTTGAGTTGAAATAAACGAGATAATTGCCTTTTTAGATATCTTCCCACGGCGGTATACGGCTCGATGAAGGGAGATCCGATGCAATGTCCGATACCGGTTGAGGGTTGTGAATGCGGCGCGGACGCCAAGACGCAGAGCCTCTCAGTCCCGCAACGGGATGAGACGGTAACGCTCCATTTCAACTGCGCGCACGGACACCGGTTTCACATCGGTACGCATGAGCGCTGGCAAGCGTGCCGTTGCTATGCGGTGGAGAAGACCATGAAGGATGGGGCGGTTTGTCTGAGCTCGACTTGAGAGCTGAGGTCTTCCTCGTGAGGTTAGCGGCGCACAAGGGCATCCAGGTCATTATGCCGGAAAGCATGCCAGACACCTAAAGGTCGCGGGCATCGTTGCAGCGAAGCGACTCATTAATGTTATGGCGCTTCGGTAGGCTCTTTTACCTGCTCCGTAGACTTTCCTCGTATAGTTCCCGAGCATCTTTGGATAGAGATTTTCACCGATTGATCTTTGTGGGGAATAGGACGACAATTGTCTGCCTCTAATTCTTACAATCTCAACTTCCCATTCGGTAATCAAGGCGGCCGGATGGCTGTACTCACGTTCTCGCCGGCACGTACGAGGAGCGACCATGGGATGTCAAACTACGACCAATGTGTCCGATGTGTCTGGTCTCCCGACACGTCAGATTTTACTCGTCGATGACGATCCTGCCTTATTGGATGTATTGCCGAGAACGATCGAGCTGCGCATTGCTCAAGTGACAGTCACCGCGTGCGATTCTGCGGAGGTAGCCTTGGAGCATATCCGATCAGGCCATTACCATCTCATCATTACCGACCTGAATATGCCGAGGATCAATGGACTGGCGCTTATCCGTCGAATCAGACCCCTGTTCCCCGAGATGGCGATTCTGGTGATTACCGGGCATGGGGACGATGAAGCGGAGCATCAAGCCATGCAAGCCGGGGCGGACGGCTTCATCCGCAAGCCGTTTGACCGCATCGACCTGACCGCTGCTATCGAACGTCTGCTTGAAAATCCTTAGACGGACGCCTGATTCGTCGCTGCTCTCTATCGAGAGAGTCAGACTCTACTGGCGAGACAAGGGGCCGGCCAGCCGTCGTGTCGAGCTATACTGTCCACGGTAGGCTGTCCACTCCTGGTTCAATTCTTCCTCTAGCTCAGCCACATGTTCAGAAACGGTCTTAACCTGTCGAGTGGCCTCATCAAGGTCGATCTGATAGTTCGCACGTTCTTTGGGCGATAAACCGGGGTGGCGCAGTCTGGTCTGAAGCTCCTGAACTCGCGCGATCGCCTCTTGGCGCTTTTGATACGCCAGCACGACACGTGCATTCAATCGATCGATGTCTTGCCGGGCGCGGGCTTTGGCGAGTGCGGCAGGTGAGACGGGAGAAGGCGTGCTGCATCCCGCGCCAAGAAGCAAGATACAGAGCATAAGAAGGCAAGAAAGTCGCATCTCGTTGATTGTGACATTGTGATCCGATCCGCGACAAGCAATGGAAACACGTAGAGAACGGCCGAATCTCCCTTAGGTCCATTTAGTATCCCCACAATACCCTATCCGCATTACCCATTTGCCTCTTAGGATCTTGGAATCGACATGCTAATCTCAGGCCTAGAGGTAACGAGTGCGACGATCGACCTCGATAGCATTGTCCCACCACAAGCGGCGAGCCCGCCACCTGCGCCTCGTAGTTCAACTGTCGCTTGTGCCGAACGTAGATGCCGCCCGAGGCATCTTCAATGGACTGATGATGAGCAGCCTGTTTTGGCTCATCGCCTTGATACTGATCAGTGTGTAAGTTAAAGCGGTTCATGCGAGCGCCTGCAGAATCACCGCCATAATTGCCTGTTCTCAATCACACAGCCCCATCATCCCGACGGTATGAGTATCTAACTGCAGTGGGCGGAGAAATTACACCGAGACGTACGATAAGGTCTGCACGGTGACCATTCTGTTTCTGGCCGTCTTCGCTTGAGACCATGACGTCCGGCGAGAACGGTGATATGGTGGTCAACCGACGTTCGGCAACGGCACCTAAAGAGCGGCTGAACCCCTACTGTTCACGGAACACTCTGACGGCAACCTTGTTCCCCTTAATTCTCGTTCGGTTCAGGACACCGATATTGCCGTCAGCCATGTCCCGCGGCACTTCAACGAGTGAAAACTTATCGGCTACCTCGATGGCGCCGAGGACGCGGGAATCTAAGCCGGCCTCATTCGCAATTGCGCCCACGAGATCTCCTGGCCGGATGCCGGCCGCGCGGCCTGCCGCGATGTGCAATTTGGTCATGGTCGACGAGGCCGCCCGACCGGTTCGGCCGTACGGGCTTCCCGGGCGCTCGCTCGTTCTAGAGCCGCGTGTCCGCTCTCCTGCGGGAGACGTGTGGCGTCGAGATATCTCGCGGAAATCCTCCCCACGAACCGATACGGTCGGAATCTCTGCCTCGATACGTTCTTCGCCGTTGGCTTGATACACGAGTTTGATCGCCGCGGCCGCGACATCTCTCAGATCATGCTTCTCCGCGAGCGATTCCACCACCACCCGAAACAGATCCAGTTCGCCTGCCGCGAGCGCATCCTGTACCGAGGCGCGGGTCGACTCCAGCCGCTTTACTTTGAGATCCGCGACGCTCGGCACATTCGCCACCTCGATTTTCGACTTCGTGAGCTGCTCGATATTCCGCAGCAACCGCTGCTCGCGGGGTTCGACGATGGTGATGGCGGATCCTTCACGTCCTGCACGGCCGGTCCGGCCGATGCGATGGACGTAGGCTTCGGGGGCCGAGGGGACATCGAAGTTAATGACATGCGAGACATGCGGAATGTCTAACCCACGAGCGGCGACATCGGTGGCAACTAAGAGTTCCGTCTTTCCGGATCGAAAAGCTTTCATGACGCGGTCGCGTTGCACCTGCGTCATGCCGCCATGGATCGCTTCGGCCCGATAGCCGCGGCTTTTCAGCATCTCCGTCAATTCATCCACTTCCAGTCGGGTGCGGCAGAAGACAAGCGCTGAGGTGGGACTCGCCATGTCCAACACACGGCCGAGTGCCGCTACTTTATGCGGTCTGGTCACGATGTAGGCAGTCTGGCGAACACGCGGCGCCGCTCCAGCCCGGACCGTCTCGCGGGCAATTTTGACCTCCGCCGGATTCTTCAGATGGCGGTGCGCGATGGCGGCGATGCGCGGCGGCATGGTAGCGGAAAACAGGGCCGTCTGCCGTTCACCGGGTGTCTGTTCCAGAATGGCATCCAAATCGTCCGCGAATCCCATATCGAGCATTTCATCGGCTTCGTCGAGCACGACGATCTGCACATGTTTGAGTTGCAGCGTGTTGCGACGGATATGGTCCAGCGCGCGTCCAGGCGTGGCCACGACGACGTCGACCCCGCGCTTGAGCGTGTGCAACTGCGGGCCGATGGCTTGTCCGCCATACACGGGCAGCACCGTGATATGCAATTCCTTGCCGTAGCGAGTGACGGCCTCGGCCACCTGAATCGCCAGTTCGCGGGTCGGGACCAAGATCAACGCGGATGGATGATGACGCCGCGCCATTTGTGTGATGCGTTGCAGGAGAGGCAGCGTAAATGCCGCGGTCTTACCGGTCCCCGTCGCGGCTTGGCCCACGATGTCCCGCCCCGCGAGGAGCGGAGGAATGGCTTCACGCTGGATCGGTGTCGGCTCTTCATATCCGAGCGCATCAAGGGAGGCAAGCAGTTTGGCTTCGAGGCCAAGCGCGGCGAATCCAGGGGAAAACCCCCGAGCCGGAGGGGTCGTCTGCGGATGAGTCGTATCGGTTTTCATAGAGGTCTCTTAACGGCCTTCCTGAAGCGTATCTTCCATAATGGTGAACCGCAATGTGGCGGAAATAAAATTCAAACTGTGATTGTACCGAAATGAGAGAATCGTAAGATAGAAAAATCTACCATTGTGATGGACACGCACACTGCTGCGAGATGGTTGTGATTCGCTCTAGGGTTTTCCGGCACGCTCACGCGGACAACCAGCGGGACATTGGAGGAAGTCGGCACAAAAAATGAGGTCAAGGTACGCGCCTAAGAAACCGCATTGTTGCCGATCTCGGGTTTCCCCTTCCCGGCTACACGCCGCTTCCTAGTGGTATCTTGGCCTCATGTGCACTGTACCGCACCGCGCATGCTCGGACTATCGGTTGAGCAGGAATCTATTCGTCAGTGTCGAGGGGGGAGGTTGTTGCATATCCTTGATCCTATTCAGTGCCGGTGCCGAATAGAGGGCGGTATCGAAGGTCAATGCAATGCAAACGGCCGGCTATCACGCGAGGTAGCATGGGACTCCTTGCTGCGGGTTGGTTTCGTTGGACGGCTTCATATTGCTACCTGTCGATGAAAGGAAGAACGACGTCAATAGTGACTAGGGTAAGACATACTTCCATTGGTGAGCAGGTATTCTGTCCGATGAAGGCTGAGTGCTCGTTTCGCCTCACCAACTACAATGCTCGTCTCTTCGCTGGTTTACTATCCTTCCTCGTGCCGTCGTCGTTTTCCGTAAACTCTTGATCCTCAAGTGAGCCATGGTGATTTCGGTCTC
>DATEPO010000243.1:0-7640 GCA_035273145.1 Nitrospiraceae bacterium | reverse complement strand
GATCCCCTTTGAGCGTATTGATGACGAGCATCGCGCCTTCCGCATCCGGTGCGCGAAACGTTCTGACCCGGTGAATGATTTTGCCTGTCGCCGTCAACCGACGCAACGCATCGTTCAACGTAGGATTGATCACCGTCACCTTCGCTCCGGCGTCGAGCAGCCGTTGCACTTTATCAGCTGCTTCGTCATCCCCCCCGAGCACCAGGCACGGCCGCCCTTTCACATCGACCGAAATTTGAAACCCAGGATTGGTTGCCATCTTTCTCCTCTCATGAAAGCAGGCCGTATCATACAGCACGAAGATTTTCCACGTAAACGCTCTTTCCAAACAAGCCCGGTGTCCCTGTATAATGCCCCGCACCTGTGACCCTCGATGGGATCTGAAAAAAGAGGTAGGCATGACGAAGGACACAGTTCGGACGCTTGGTATGGCGGCAGGCATTATCCTGCTCGCCGGCATCGCAGCATGGATGGGATTGGCGCACGGATGCGAGCCGTCACAAGCCGGTGGAGTCATTGCAGGGCACGTGACGATTGACCCGCAACTGGCTTCCAAAGTAAGCCCCTCGGATGTCCTCTTTGTCATCGTCAGACGCCCCGGAAGCGCGCCCCGCCCGCTCGCGGCCAAACGAATCGATCATCCGCAGTTCCCTGTCGCGTTTGAGATTACGAACAAGGATATGATGATCGAAGGATCGGAACTCAGGGGAATGGTCGATGTGATTGCTCGGTTGGATAAGGATGGAATGGCCGGCCCGGCTCAATCGGGGGATTTAGAAGGTCGGTTTGAAAAAAATCCGACGCTGCCGGGAGCCACCAACGTGGAGATTGTGATCAATAAAGAACACTGAAATGCCGTGTTGGATTTTTAGTTGTACGTTTTTAGTCAACTGAAACTTAGGAACGTACACTGAAAACTAATCCGTTACGAATCGGTGGCGTCCAGCTCCATATTCCAATAGAGATAGTCTCGCCAACTTTCGGGGGCATTGCGAATGCCGATGGTAATGGTGATGACTGGGTTCCACCGTGGCTTGACCGGTTTTCTGGCTAACCGCATATTCGCTTCGTCTGGGGTTCGTCCGCTCTTGCGATTATTGCACCGCCAGCAGGCCGTGACGATATTTTCCCACGTCTTCTTGCCGCCCTTCGCGATCGGCACGACGTGATCGAATGTCAGATCTTCGGTCTTGAACTTGTGGTTGCAATACTGGCAGGCATAGCCGTCCCGGGTAAAAATATTAATCCGTGAGAACTTGACCGCGCGATGGCTGTCTTTGAGCTTGACCATTTTAAGCAGGCGCATGACCGCCGGCAATTTGATCGAAATCGAGATGCCGTGAATCTCACGATCATAGACCTCTAAGACCTCTACCTTTCCTTGCCAGAGCAGCGTGATCGCTTTTTGCCAATGCAGGACCCTCAACGGCTCGTAGGTCGAATTCAAGAGTAAGGTCAGTTCCATATCCCCTCTCTCTTAAGCCTAGCATAGCGGCGTCTCCGCCAGAGAAGTCTTGGTATCTATGCCATATTTTCTGCGTAAAATCAATTTCTTGAGGCGAAGGATCGCGGGATGGGTGCTTGAAGCCGGCTCATATTCTGAGTAGACTACCCGTTCTTTTTACTAGAGGTCCGGTGAAAATCGTCCCTGTCGCCAAATTAGCTGAGGTTTCATCTGGAACCTGCCGGTCAGTTCAGGCCGACAGCATCGGTATCGCTCTCTGCAATGTCAATGGAACGATCTATGCGGTCGATAACACCTGTCCCCATGCGGGCGGTCCTCTCGGCGAAGGATCATTGGACGGCGAGCTGATCGAATGCCCCTGGCATGGGTGGCGGTACAACGTGCGGACCGGTGAACGGCCTGAGAATCCCGAGATCGCGGTGAGCTGCTTTCCGGTTCACCTTGAGGACGGTGTGATTCATGTGGTGCTGCCGGATTAGGAGCAGCCTCATTCAGCAGAGGACTACTCCACGCCAACCTTACATCGCTTGATGTCCGGTTTCCTCTGACGGCATCAGAGTTGACGCCGGGATGGTCAATGGGACGACCGACCGCTTCGCGACATCGACGCGCCAGAGGTAATTTCGCTCGAACCATTCCACACTCACCTGCTCGCGAATCGAGACCCGTACCAGATAGGTGCCGGATGCTTCGCGTTCCACTCGCCATTCTCGGAGATTGACTCCTTTTCCATTATCGGAAAGCCCTTTCACGCGCTCGCTGATCGCTTGCCGGATCGTGGGTGACTGCTGAGCACGGTGAGTTTGCACCAACGCCATGGCCTCGGCCGCTTCAGGATCGGACATGGGATCGAGAGGACGAAGGAGGATGTAGGCAACTGCGCCTACAGCCAGTAGTCCAAAAACGACGTAGTGAACGATCTTCACCCAGGGGAACGATGTCGTCTCGGCCGGCATAGAGCGATCAGCGATAAGGTTCGCTGTGTTGTTTCGACGGGAGTCGCGATGGACTGGCGACGTGACTATCGAAATCAAACCTCATAGAAGGAAGCATAGTCTTCGCGATGAATCAGTGTCAACGACGCACGCTCTCATCCGTCATGGTCCTTGACAAGGCGGCAATCCCCTATGGTACAAGTACCCCTCGCATAACCTCTACAGCGTGAATGTTGCATGAAATTTTTCTTTTACGCAGATAACTTAAACCCGACCCAACTCAAGCGCCGCGCGCCCGAGCATCAATTCGTGGCCAATGCGTATCTTCCCGACCATGCCATCCATTTTTGCCGATGGTCCTCCCAATGGCGATCGGGGCTTGCGAGCGTGAGCCCGTCTCCCGGCGAACGAGTGTGGGGCATCATTGCCGATGTCACCGACGAAGACCTGAAAATCCTCGATACATTCGAAGATGAGGTCCCGCCCAACGCCTTTCGTCACGTCCAAGTGACCGTCATCAAGGAAGACGGCGAAAAAGAACTCGTGACCACGCATATCGCGGCGCCTATCGGCAAATTCAAACCCAAAGAGCACTACCTGGAGTGGGTCGTCAAAGGGGTGACTCATTGGAAATTGCCGGAGGAATGCGTGGAGAGCTGGAATTCTTTTACGCCGAAATAGTAAGTCCATATCAGCGCAACAAATTTGCATTGTCCCTTTTGAATTGAGGTCAGCATGCCGAAGCCGAAATATCATATTCTCGTGTGTACCAATTCCCGTCCTCCCGGGCATCCCAAACCGTCATGCGGCGCGGCCGGTTCCGCCGGTCTTCTCCAGACGTTTAACATGGGTCTCATGGAACGAGGTATTCCACCCGGCCAAGTGCTCGTCACGAGTTCCGCGTGTTTAGGCCCCTGCGAACAAGGACCGACCGTCGTGGTCTATCCCGATGCCACGTGGTACGCACAAGTGAAGGAAGCAGACGTTTCAGCCATTCTTGACGAACACATCGGAAAAGGCACGCCCGTCGAACGGCTGAAACCGAATTCTGTGTGGGGATAACGTGCTGAAGCACCAGTCGCATCTGTCCGGCCACGCACACGAGGAACACAAGGCCCATGCGCCGCACAGCGTGACCTGCGTGGTCATCACGTGCAGCGATACCCGCACATCGCAGACCGACACCAGCGGCCAACTGATGATGCGCCTGTTGAAAGAACACGGCCACGACGTCGCCGGCTATCATGTGATCAAAGACGACCCGGCTCAAATCAGACGCTTGATTGAGGAGGCAGCAGAGAGTGATGCGGTGCACGCCATTCTCGTCAACGGCGGAACGGGCATTTCGAAACGGGATTCGACGTTCGAAGCTGTCGATGGCATGTTGGAAAAACGATTGGTCGGCTTCGGCGAAATCTTCCGCTACCTGACCTATAAAGACATCGGCTCCCCCGCCATCATGACACGAGCGACCGCGGGAGTCTTCCACGGACGCATTGTCTTCTCCACACCAGGCTCCGAAGGCGCGGTCCGTCTCGCCATGGAACAACTCATCTTGCCGGAGCTGGGCCACATCGTTCAGCAGCTCAACAAATAATCCAGACGCTGAAAAAAGGCCTCCAACTTCGTTCTCCGAGAAAAACACATCAACGTATCTCAGAGGGTAGGCTTGCGGTTTCTTCTCGTCTGCGGCCTCGCTTCGGGAGGGGCGGCGTCTTGGCGCGCTGGAGTGGGCGGGTGGCATTGACCACCTTTTTGAGCGTCTAGCAAAACGGCTCCGGCTAGTAATTTCCAAGCACGCCACAAATGCCGAACTCGTCTCTACTTTGGCGAGATTAGAAACCATTCGCATACGTCTCCATTTTCGCCTCATCTCCGGTACGTGAATCGTCTGCTGGAACCCTGTACAATAGAATTGACTTTGATTGGCCCGGTGAGATGAGTCTCGCCTTGCTTTCGTATTGCCTATGACCAAGCTTGCCATTATCGATATCGGGACGAACTCCATTCACATGGTGCTTGCCGAGGTTGAGCCTGACTTTTCTTACACGATCGTGGACCGGTTCAAAGATATGGCGCGACTGGGTGACGGCGTGTTCAAAACGGGCCGCCTGTCGGACACTGCAATGGTCCGCGGCCTTGACGTCATCCGCTCCCTCACGACGTTGGCACGAAATAAAGGGTACGACCGGATCGAAGCCGTCGCGACCAGTGCCGTGCGAGAAGCTCAAAACGGCGGCGAGTTTCTTGAAGCGGTCATGCGGCACACCGATCTGATGGTCCGCGTCGTCACAGGCAAAGAAGAAGCACGGCTCATCTACTTAGGTGTTCGGCACAGTATGCATCTTGCCGACCGGCCTACGATGGTCGTGGACATCGGCGGCGGCTCCGTTGAACTGATCGTCGGCAACCGACAGACAATGGCCTTTGGTCAAAGCCTGAAGCTGGGTGCCATCCGCTTGAAAGATCTCTATCTCAAGCAGGACCCGCCGACGAAGGCCATGCTGCAAGATCTGCAGAAGGCTATCGGGAGTCAGCTCAAATCGGCGCTGCATCGCGTAAAGGCGAAGCGATTGGACCGCTTGGTGGCCACGTCCGGCATGGCCGGCAACCTGACCGAAATCATCTATCTGCATCGCACCCGGCGGCCCATTTCGCAGCTGAATTTAGCCACCGTCACATTGAAGGACATTCAAGGCATCGAAAAACAGCTCGCGCATGCGACGTTGAAAGCGCGGCTTGCCATTCCGGGGTTGGATCCGAAACGAGCCGACACCTTGCTCCCCGCAGCTATGGTTCTCCGCACGCTGATGGAGCAGACGGGCCGGCAGGAGCTGACGATCAGCGACAAAGCCATCCGCGAAGGGTTGATTTACGACTTCATAGAACGCCATCGCGAGGGCATCGGTGCCGAGCGCGACATTCCCAACGTCCGCCGGCGGAATGTCGTATTTATGGCACGGCGTTGCCATTCACCGGAAGCTCATGTTCAGCATATCGCCACACTCGCGACGCGTCTTTTTGATCAAACGAAACCGTTGCATCGATTGGATGCGCGAGAACGCGAATGGCTGGAGTATGCGGCTCTTCTGCATGACGTCGGCTACATGATTAATGTCCGTCAGCACCATAAGCATGCCTATTACCTCATCAAGCATAGCGATCTGGCCGGCTTTACCGCCGAAGAAATTGAAACGATCGCCACGCTCGCGCGCTATCACCGCGGCGCGCTTCCCCATGCGGGCCATGCGGCATTCAAAACCTTCTCCCCGTCCCGGCGTCGAACCCTGGAAGCCTTGAGCGCCCTGCTTCGAATCGCCGACGGTCTCGATCGCAGTCATTTTTCGGTGGTGCAGGATCTCGACGTCAAGCTTGGGAAGCCGGTCACGATTCGCGCCTACACATCGGGAGACGCAGAATTGGAGCTCTGGGCCGCCAAAAATCGCGCGGGGTTGTTTGAAAAGGTATTCAAACGGTCGCTACAATTCGAAGTCATACGGACAGGAGCAGAACCTTCATGACACCTCCGGCGCTCACGTTTGCACAGCCGCATTCCTTCCCCGGCAAGCTGATTATTGTGGAAGGGATCGATGGTTCCGGCAAAAGCACGCAACTGCTGTTACTTCAGAAATGGCTTGAGTCGAAGGAATTCAATGTGTTCTTTACCGAATGGAATTCATCCGCGCTGGTGCGCGAGACGACTAGACGCGGAAAGAAAAGCAAGACACTGACGCCGACCACGTTTAGTTTGCTGCACGCCACGGACTTCGCGAGCCGCCTGTATCACGAAATCCTGCCGCCGCTCAAGGCCGGCATGATCGTCTTAGCCGACCGCTATGCCTATACTGCCTTTGCACGGGACGCGGTTCGCGGCGTGTCGCGAGAATGGGTGCGCAAGCTGTATAACTTCGCGATTCGTCCGGATATGGCGTTTTATTTTAAGGTGCCAATGGAAGTGGCCATCGACCGGCTGCTCGGCGGCACCCGCGCGCAGCTCAAATACTATGAAGCCGGCATGGACATGGGCCTAAGTCCGGATGTGTCGGAAAGCTTCCGACTGTTTCAATCTCGCATCCTCTCTGAATATGACAAAATCGTCGATGAATACGGGTTGATTACGATGGACGCGACCAAGGACATCGAGGCGCAACAAAACCAAATGCGCCAACTCGTCTCACAGGCGCTCGTGAACTATAAACCAAAGCGGGGCACGCATGGGAAACGCGCATCAGTATTTTGGCGACGGTTTGCCGTACGTCAATCTGAGTGACCTGAAGGGAAAACTCATCGCGATCGAAGGTACCGATGGCGTCGGCCGATCCACGCACATCGATCTCTTACAGGAATGGCTGGAGGTGCAGGGATACGGCGTCATCACGACCGGATGGACGCGCTCCAACTTGATGTCTAAAACTATCGAAATGGCAAAACAGGGCAATATTCTTGACCGTTGGTCGTTCAGCTTGCTCTATGCGACCGATTTCGCCGACCGCTTGGAGCATCAAATCATTCCCGCCATGCGATCCGGATTCATCGTGCTGGCAGACCGGTACATTTACACGGCGCTGGCCCGCGATGCGGTTCGCAGCGGCGATCGAACCTGGATCCGAAATGTGTTTGGATTTGCCGTGGTGCCCGACTTGGTTCTGTATTTGCGCATCGATGTCGATACATTGGCCTTGCGCGTCATCGAGACGAAGGGGATGAATTATTGGGAATCCGGTATGGACTTGAGGCTCGGCGTCGATTTATTCGACAGTTTTAAGAAGTATCAGAGTTCGCTGATCGAAGAGTTCGATAAGATGGCGGAGGAGTTTCACTTCCAGGTTGTCGATGCGCGCAAACCGCCGGAGGAAATTCAGAGCAACCTGAGATCGAAAATCCAACCGATTCTCACGAACGGAGCGCGGGCGCCGGAACTCACGCAGGAATCGCCTGCTGCGATGCAATCCCTTCCCAACGAATTCCCTACCTCTCCCCTAAAGCCCTGAGCTGCATCGGCATCAGCCACCATCGAAGCGTGCCTTCTCCGGACTTCACTGTCCCGTCAAAACGAATGGAACAGGCCCCGCCTTTCTTGAACACAAGTCCGGAAACAGGACCGCCCCCAATCATGAGGCCGGCCGCCGCGCTGAGATGCGGCTCATGGCCGACACAGAGCACGCAGGAACCCTCAGGGAGTTTGACCAGCCGGTCGAATGCAAGGCGCGGCGGAGCGTCCGGCAACAGCTCCGTCCATC
>DATEPO010000242.1:0-13855 GCA_035273145.1 Nitrospiraceae bacterium | reverse complement strand
CGACGAATCCTGCCTGCACGCGGCGCAAGCATATGGCATCGGTCACATCTTCCACAGTGCCAAATCGAGTTCGCAACTGCCGCCGCATCGGTCTGAGCGGTATAGGTCGGTGGAGAGCCTTGCGGCATTCATCCAGCATCCGGTGGCCCAGAAGCCAGTACAACTGCTTTAAATGATGGGTTATCAACGAAGGTCTATCCTAGCATAGAGGCAAAAGCGGTGCACGGACTATAGGTCCTTGGCGACTTGGGATGGAGGTCTTTTCCTACAGGATCTGAGGCGCATTGAAGTACAGTACTAAATGTTTTTGGGAAGAATCAGAAGGAACTGTCTCTTTTGTTTCACTGGGAGAAGCGCGATAAGCTTTGATGTTGCACGCGGTCGACATCAATGTGAGCGCGATTCTGAGCACGCATCTCATAAAGATTGCCCTGTTTTTTAACAACATCCCTCCTTTCTGTTTTCCTCCTTGCCAAATGCCTTAGGGGAGTACTTCCTTAGGTTTTCGTCCAATGAAAAACAGTTAGCATAGACTAAGTACTATGACCAAGACAAGCTGACGTAAACTGGAATAGTGGTAATTTAAGCCGCTTGGACGCTGCTTTACGAGAAGCGATAGCCGTGAAGATGTTGATGGCTGAACGACTCAGTTCCCAGAGCTGCATCCATCTGGGCCTGTGGTTTAGGAAGCATGTTCCTTAGACATGTGCCGCCCTCCACTGTAATCCCAGCATGACGATACGCTGGAGGAGCGCCTCATATGACAGGCCTGCACGTTTCGCGGATTCGGCGAAATCTTCGCCGCGGGCAATTTGGGGGTTGGGATTGGCTTCCAACACATAGGCTTTGCCGTCCTTATCCATCCGCAGATCGATGCGCGCGTAGCCGCTCAACTCCAGCGCTCGATAGACACGCCGGCAGAGATGTTGGATTTGTTGACAGTGATCTTCGGGCACATCTTTCAGCTCGCTCGTCTGGATACCGTGCTTTTCCTGGTATTTCACGCTCCACTTCACTCGTTCGGTGGCAATATGGTGTACGCCGTTGGGCATCTTGGTAAATTGCATTTCCCAGATTGGAAAGACACGCAGGCGCTGGTTGCCCATGACGCCGACATAGAGCTCGCGTCCCTCGATGAATTGTTCCACGAGGGCATCGGTGGCAATGTGTTCGTGAATGAATGTGACGCGCTCCTTCAGTCTCTCCTCTGAATCGACGACCGAGGCCTGCGAGATGCCCAGGGAGGCTTCTTCAGTCAGCGACTTAACGATCAAGGGGAACGGCAGCCGCTTTGAGATGCGCGCCTTTTGCCCTCGACGAATCACAGCGAATTCCGGCATCGGGATCCGGTGATAGGCCATGAGCTTTTTCGACAGCGATTTGTCCCGGGCCAGCATGAGCCCTCGGGCATTGCTGCCGGTATACGGCATGCGAAGCATTTCCAAAAAGCTCACGATGTTGTGGTCGAACATGACGATATTGTCGAAGGCTTCGAGCAGATTGAAAATAATATCGGGTTCCCAATCTTGAATAGCACGCCGAGCGACCGAGAGGTCATCCTGTAGACCCAGGGGTTTTACTTCGTGGCCGAGTTTCTGCAGCGCCGTCACCACGTCGTACTCCGTCTTCCACTCGGCCTGCTCCGCCTCCGACGCAGAGGCATGCTCGGGTGGGACCAGATGTTTATGGACGAGGACCAGTACGCGCAGCACTTTCATAGTGCGATTCGATTCCCTCCGGTCAAAAGATGGTTCATGGCTTGGACCGTCAATAGGACCGTGAATTCCATTTTGGCCTGCTCTTCCGGCACTGCGAGGCGGAGATTCAATTGTCGACACCGCGCAATCAAATCTTCGAAGACCTGGTCGACCGTATATTGGTACATGCCCGTCCAACCGGCGACAAGGCGGCGGATCGGTTTACGGATGCGGGTTAGAAATCGCAAGGCGGTTATGTTGCCGGCAAACTCCGGCGCATCCGAAAACAGCCGCCGAAGATCTCGATCATAGACTGTAGGCCGATCGACGCCATAGTGGCGACGCTTTTTCTTGTAATGCTGCCGTAAGGTCTTGCGCAGGCGCCGCAGTGGATCGACCTCTTCAGTCACCACTACCCGAGGCTCTTGTCCGGTGAGAGATCGCATGAGTTGATCGACATAGGTCAGCTTCTTGAGCGCCGGCCAGCCCGCATACCGCTGTTGCCACTGAGAGTCCGGCGTCAGCCAGATGGCAAACGTCTCCGCGAAGTCTTCGTCGGGATGGCTTTGCGCATACCATGACCCCAAATGGACGACAAAGCTTTTGCTGTATGGCTTAAACGAATAATGATCGGGATAGGGAACCGAAGACCGGCCGAAGAGCTGCTGGCGCCGAGGACGGCGGCGAATCGCAAAGGCGTTCTCAATCGCGTGTCCCGCTTCGTGCCGTAGGATGCGCATACACCAGTCCGCATCCCCGCCTTCGATTTCGAGCATCTGATTCAACTCAAGTTTGGCGAGACGCGGGTGTGCGAGATAAAAGGGAATGGCAATGCCGGGGACTCCGTCGGGCGTGAACCATTCATCCGAGAGCCAGAAGTATGGTCGAAACCGCAGCCCACGTTCATCCAGCTCTCGATAGAGTTGTGCGATGCGTTCCTCTAGAGGGCTTCCCTCAAGCTGAAGATGCAGATCGCAGAGACGAAGATCGAGCAACTGTTCATCGGTCCAAGCTGCCCATTCCGGAGAGGTCGTCACAGCAGGCTGCTGCGGAGGAATGGCGTCTGTCGCCCGTTCAGTCGTCACAATGCCGTTTTGCCGCTCGCCATTGAAGTGAACTGGTGTGCTCAGCCGTCATTCCCATCAGTATAGCAAAGGAATGTACGTATTTTAGCGATTTCTGGAAAATTCGGTTAGCGGTCGGGGTGTCCTGAAGAAACCGGCCTGGGACTCGCCACGCCTCGATACATGTCGGCGCCGGGACGCGGAAGGCCGTCCATCACAAAGCGATCCAGCCGCTCCACGGTAAACCCTCCCTCTTCAATGAGCCGATCGATGTGCCGATTCAGGTTGCATCCGCACGCAAATACCCGCTGGAAGGGATTCAAGATCGTCTGCCATTTGGCAACCTTTGGATCGTCGCTTCGGCCGTGCTCCAGAAAGACGAACTTTCCACCGGGCTTCAGCACCCGTCGAATCTCTCGGAGCGCACGAAGAGGATCGCCGATCGTGCAGAGTGTCCATGTGCTGACCGCATAATCGAACCGTTGGTCTTCCCAGGGAAGCGCTTCGGCCCGATAGCGAAAGATTTCAACCGGCATGGCGAGATTGACGCTTCGGTCCGCCACTCGCTTGTCGAGCAGGTGACCCGGTTCAATCGCGGTGAGCCACGTCACCGTGCTCGGATAATGCGGCAGGTTCAGTCCTGTGCCGAAGCCGATCTCCAACACTTTTCCTGCAACCGGCGCCAGCACCTGTTGCCGTTGTTCCTGAAAACGGGGAGTCCGCATGACCCGATCCATCAGTCGGGGAAATATATGATCAGCGTAGAGGCCCACAAAATTCTCAAAAGGGAATCATATGCCAACGTAGCGGCCCGATGACGAAAACTACTGCAGTCTACTCACCAGCGAGTTATGCGAGCTGAAACAGGCGGCAAAGACGGCGATATGGGGGCATTCTGTTTAGCACGAGTACCAAACCGACCGATTCGAAACATTCGCTCCGGCCCGGAAGTCAATTGTCGGTATATTATCACCGATCGCCGCCTCCTTTCTGGCATCGCCCTCCGTCCAGTCGCTGATTCTATAGACGGTAAAGTTGACAGTCCAACATGGCAGTGGGCATGGCTCACTAGTACGCTTCGTCATATTTTCTAGCGAATCGCCCTATCGCCAGGCAAAAGGCTCTGTCAGGCGATCTTCACACTAGGTAGTTAGGTCTAAATATATTCAACGTGAGATCAACAGGTTCTGAGGTGGCAGGCAATTTGATAGGAACAATACCTAAAATAGTCTAGCTAGGTATGGCTATGCTTCTGACTCAAAACCTCTTTGAGTATCGTCGGCGCCGGTCTGTCACGCCGGCTCGGGTGATGCTCCGAAAACTTATTATGCCGTGTATCCAGTTTATTCCCATGTGGCAACTCCGCACGCGGTTGTGGCAGGTCTGCGGCGCCAATATTCATTCATCCGTATGGATTGCACGGACCGCCATGCTCGATGAAGATGCGCCTGAACTCATTACGATTGATGAAGGCGTTCGGGTCTCCTATGGCGTCATGCTCGTCACGCATAGCGATCTGGATAAGGAAGTCGGCCCGATCCACATCGGCCAACAGGCCTGGATCGGCGCAGGGGCAGTCATTCTGCCTGGGGTCAGCATCGGCGCTTACTCCGTAGTGGGCGCAGCCGCGCTGGTGAACAAGGACGTGCCGATCGATGTACGGGTGGCCGGAGTTCCGGCGAGGATCATCAAGAAGAGCGGCGTGCCCAAGGAATGGATTCATATTACGGATGGCAATTATGAAACGTTAGCGGGAGCACCGCGAGCCAATGAGGCAATCGCACCGACCACAGCATCGGTTGGTAGACACAATGGATCGGCCTGACTCCGATGGGTAGTTATTTGGCAGGTTTCTGCGATGCCTGCGATTTGTGATTAGCTGATTTCTCACCCTTGACGGCTTTGTTCACCGCGTCGGCAGTGGTACTCGCCGCCTTGGATAGGCCTTTTCCGACTTCATTTCCGACCTCTTTCACCTTGTCCATAGCTTGGGGAATCGGTTTCGGCAAGTCATCGATCCGTACCTCAGCCCTCGTCGTACGTGTGCCTGTCGCAACGATGCTGCACAGGATCGCGACGACGATAGGCGTTTGATGCAGTCGCGTCTTCATGGCGTCCTCCTTTTCAAACCCGCAATATCCTCGTGCATCGTGAGACAGAGTTCGCCCCGGACTATGGCAGATCGACGAGGTAACGAAGTCCCTCTCCCGATGGACTGGTTCGTTCGAGAATTCGATAGGGCGGAAAATCGGTTCGCAGGCGCGCGATGAGGCGTTTCATGGGCAGATCGCCTTCATGCTCACATACCCAGACTTCGATGCCGGTCTCCAGCTCATGAAACCGCCGCAGGACACGGAAGCGCGGGTCCTCCATATAATACGCGGACAGCCATCCGGTGAGGGCATGTACGACCCAGCCATGCGCCTGTGCGTACTGAGGGCTCACACCCAATTCGATGGACTGCTGCTGATTGGACGATTCCATAGTTGGGTTGTACGCGAGCCCCGTCTCTGCAGAGACTAAACGATTCCCGCGGGATCGACAAGCCTCCTCTCTAGAATGAGAAGACATGATTTTTCGTGCCGCGAAGAGTTAAGATGGGCCGTGCACGAGAAAATCACCAACCGGCGAGAGATCATCTCGACACTTACCCCACGACGGAAGCAGGGACAGCATGTCGTCTTTACCAACGGCTGTTTCGACTTGATGCATATCGGTCATACTCGTTATTTGCAGGCCGCCAGAGAGCTGGGTGATCTTCTCGTCGTCGGGGTCAATACCGACCGGTCGATGCGGAGCTTGAATAAAGGACTGGACCGGCCAATCGTCCCTGAGCAACAACGTGCCGAAGTGCTCGCGGCGTTGGCCAGCGTCGATTATGTCGTTCTCTTCGACGAGCCCGATCCTGGTCGCCTGATCGCCGAGATCCTGCCTGACGTACTGGTCAAAGGCGGGGATTGGACGCCGGACAAGATCATCGGCCGCGAGATCGTTGAAGCGCGTGGAGGCGTCGTGAAAACCATTCCGCTGGTCCCCGGCGTCTCGACGACGGCGCTTGTCGAGAAAATTAGAAAAACCGGTATTCGTTAATCGTCATCCGTTTAGAAAGAGAGCCGAGAGATCCCATCCGGAATAAACCGAATAACGTTTAACGAATAACGATTCACGTCCACACCATGTCTGCACCTGCTCACGCCTTCCAGTTTTGGGATCAGCTTCTTCAGCCGATTCATGATGCCGTTCAGCACACGGCCGGCCGATCGTGCCTGTCCGGCATACACGGGGCGATGGGAGCCTTCGCTCTCAGCCTGCTGACTCGCGGTGATGGCGCTTCCTTTATGATCGTCACGGCATCGGATGAAGACGCGGAGCGGCTATATGACGATGTGCTCTTTTTTGAGGCCATGCTGGGTCTTCCCTCTGACGTGGTCGCCCTGTTTCCCGAGTGGGAAACGCTCCCGTACGAGCCGACCGCCCCCGCACCCGAGCTGATTGCGCGACGCGCGCGGACGCTCCACCGTTTGTCGGAAGGCGCCCGGACGGTCTTGATTACGTCCGTCCCCGCCTTGCTGCACCGGCTGATGCCGGTGTCTGTGTTTAACGATGCGTGCGCGCACCTGAAGGCCGGGGATACCTTGGAACGCGAAGCCCTCATTGCGCGACTCTTGCGCTTGGGATACCGCCGAGGGTCGGTCGTCGAGATTCCCGGTGAGTTCAGTGTTCGCGGCGGCATTCTCGATGTTTATTCTACCGCCTACGATGATCCGCTACGAATCGAGCTACTGGGCGACACGATCGACTCGATCCGCCAATTCGATCCTACGACACAAAAGTCTACGGCGAAATTGCCGTCTGCCTTGCTCCTCCCCGCACGGGAATTGCTGCATTCCGCCGATCGGCCGGAAGCGCTCGAGCCACTTCCACCCGACGCGGAATGGCGGAGTCCCGAGGTGTATGCGTCCATGGACACGCTCCTCAATTATTTTGACGAATCCCCGATCGTCGTGCTGGATCAGCCTCAGGCGTTGGCGAAAAAGGCGAGTGAATTTTTGGATGAGGCGGCCGACGCGTATTTGCGCTTGGGAGAGACCGCCGAAGAGAAGGGCTACGCCTCTCCGGAGCGTCTCTATGCCGATTGGACCGAGCTCTCGACGGCGATGCGGCCTTGGTCCTGGCTTGCGATGGAGCCGCTGAGCGCGAGCGGACCGGAGTGGCAGCCCATCGTCCCGTTCCCCGCCCAGTCTCCGAACAGTGTCGGCTTGGCACAACGCGGCACGCCGTTTCACGAGACGCTCGCAAAACTCAACGAGCTTCGGCTTGTCGGACCGGTCGTGATCGTCGCGCGCACGCGCGGCCAATTGGATCGCCTGCTCTCCCTCTTCGCGGAACAGGATCTTCCGGCATCCATCTGGAAGCCTCATGAATGGAAGGTCTCGTCCCAGAAGTCGCCGTTCGGACTGATCCAAGGCAACCTGTCATCCGGGTTTGTCTCCACCGATGGTCGGCTGACGATTATCACGGAGGAAGAACTGTTCGCTAAGGGCATGCGCCATCGGCCGGCCCAAAAGAGCAAGACGGCCACATTTTTATCTTCACTCGATGACGTGAAGACCGGCGATTATGTCGTCCATGTCCACCATGGGATTGCTCGCTATGAAGGGCTCCGCCGTTTGTCCGTCCAGGGATTTGAAAGCGATTATCTCATCCTCCGGTTCGCGGGCGGCGATACCTTGTACGTCCCGCTCGACCGTCTCAATCAAGTCCAGCGCTACAAGGGCGCCGAAGGCCATGCCCCAAAGATGGACAAATTGGGCGGCAGCAGTTGGGGCCGCACCACTGCAAAAGTCAAAAAAGGGATCGAGGAAATGGCGCATGAGCTGGTCGAGCTCTACGCCAACCGCGAGGTCGTCCAGCGTAGTGAGTATGGCGAGGATACGACATTGACGCATGCCTTCGAAGCCGCGTTCGAGTACGAGGAAACGCCCGATCAGATCAAAGCGATCGAGGACATCAAACGCGATTTGGAAGCGCCCAAGCCGATGGATCGGCTGGTGTGCGGCGATGTCGGCTACGGCAAGACAGAGGTGGCTATGCGCGCCGCCTTCAAGGCGGTCGAGCACAATCGCCAGGTCGCCGTGCTGGTGCCGACAACGCTCTTGGCGCAGCAACACTACGATAATTTCTCGCAACGCTTCGGCCCGTTTCCGATTCGCGTCGGCATGCTCTCCCGGTTTCAGACGCCGAAGGAAGCCAAGGCGGTGCTGAAGGACGCGGCTGACGGCAGCGTCGATATCGTGATCGGCACGCATCGGCTGCTTCAGAAAAACATGGTCTTTCGAAATCTTGGGCTGGTGATCGTCGATGAAGAGCAATGGTTCGGCGTGCGGCACAAAGAGCGGCTCAAACAACTGCGAACGCAGGTCGATGTCCTGACATTGACGGCCACCCCCATTCCGCGCACCTTGCAAATGGCGATGTCCGGGTTACGGGATCTCTCGGTGATCGAGACGCCTCCGGCGGGTCGGCTCGCGATTCGCACGCACGTCATGCGATTTCACGAGGAGACGATTCGCGAGGCCGCCATGCGGGAACTCGGCCGCGGCGGGCAGGTCTACTTCGTCCATAACCGCGTGCAAACGATGGAGCGCACGGCGACGTGGCTGCAACAGCTCATCCCCGAAGCGCGCATTGTCATGGCGCATGGCCAAATGGACGAGCGGCTGTTGGAAGGCGTGATGTTAAGATTTCTCAAGCGCGACGCCGATATCTTAGTGACGTCGGCGATCATTCAATCCGGTCTCGATGTCCCGAATGCGAATACCATTCTCGTCAACCGCGCGGATACCTTCGGCCTCTCGCAGCTCTATCAGTTGCGAGGGAGGGTGGGACGATCCGGGCAACAGGCTTATGCGTACTTTTTCACGCCCGATGAAGGCACCCTCACCACCGACGCGCAAAAGCGGCTCGTGGCCATTCAAGAGCTCACGGAATTGGGCGCGGGCTTTCGCATCGCCGCCGCGGACTTGGAGATTCGGGGGGCCGGCAACTTTTTGGGCAAGCAGCAATCCGGCCACATCTCCGCGGTGGGCATGGACTTGTATCTGCAAATGGTCGAACAGGCCGTCCAACAGATCAAAGGGACGGTCGTCGAAGAAGAACCGGATCCGACCCTGCATCTCAACGTCTCGGCCTTTATTCCCGAAGAGTATGTGGCCGATCCGCACCATCGCCTCTCGTTGTACAAGCGATTGTCCTCCAGTCAGCAAGTCGGGGATCTGGCCCTTCTCAGCGGCGAGATTCAAGATCGGTACGGCGCTCCGCCGGAACCGGTCGAGCGGCTGTTTGAAGTCATGCAAATACGTATCCTTGCCAAATCCCTGCGGCTCGCCTCGCTCGAAATTAAGGAAGGCGCCGTTGTGGTATCCTTTGATCCCAAGGCTTCGATGCCGGAAACCGGAATACGGGCGCTCATGGATCGGTACAAGAATCGATTTCGGCTCGTGTCCCCGTTGTCCTTTGAGCTGCATTTGACCCATACAGACTGGTCCGGGCAGGCACCTGAGCTCACCGCTGCCTTGCAAATACTGGGAGTCTGTGGTACCAAATCCGGTGCAGCCGGAGCAGCCGTCTGACTGAATTTGCAACTCTACGAAGGGCGGAACACAGCCTATGCACATATTCTCACGGCTCACGACGATCCGTATGGTCTGGTCTCCTCGGCCCATTCGGCAAAACAGCCTCCTATTGTCGTGTGGTCTCCTGGCGGCCCTTTTATTCCCCGCAATGACCGGGTGTTCCCAAGCGTCCGAGGAATCTCGGATTGTCGCGACCGTCAATGGGAAACCTATCAGCCAAAGCGAATTTGACTATCGGTGGTCTGAACTGTCCGATGCCGCGCGTGGCCGGTATGACCGCCAAGGTGGAAAGAAGAAATTTCTCGACGATCTCATCTCCCGTGAAGTCCTATTGCAGGAAGCGCGGCGTCAGGGGCTGGATCAGAGCCTCGCCTTACGCGAGCGCATGGAGCGGGTCAAAGAACAACTCATCCTGGATGAGTTGATGAAAGACGCGGCCTCTCAGCCGGTGCAGATCTCAGATGCGGAGCTGGAGGCCTACTACCAAGCCCATGATGATATGCTGTTGGCCGCCAGACAAATACGCGGGGCGCAGATTGTCATGGCGAATGTCTTCCAAGCGAAAGACCTGAAGCATCAGATCAATCAAGGGTGGAACTTTTCAAAACTG
The DNA here is from genome assembly GCA_035273145.1 of Nitrospiraceae bacterium. Classification (GTDB taxonomy): domain Bacteria; phylum Nitrospirota; class Nitrospiria; order Nitrospirales; family Nitrospiraceae; genus JAICXS01. The sequence goes on along the minus strand of DATEPO010000242.1, from coordinate 3,849 downwards.
GCGCAACGTTATTCCCTCGATGAAAAAACCAAGGCGGACGGCGGCGAGTTCAACTTTTCTCGCAAAGGCGTGCTTGACCCCGTCATCGAGCAGTTCTTGTTGACCCAGAAAGCGGGCGCCGTCAGCGATCCCGTTGAAACGGCCGCCGGATTCCATTTAGTCAAAGTCGTCAGCCGCGACCCGGATGAAACCAAACATCTCGAGGCCGTCCGTCAACAACTCAAGCGAGAACTGTACGCCGAAAAGCGCCGAAAACAAGTGGAAGAGGTGTTGGTCAGGTTACGATCGTCGGCGACGATTCGCATGGCGGCCGGCTCCGAGCTGCTGACGCAGGATGTCGGATCGTTGGCCGGCCGCACTCCGTAGCGTTTGGCCGTTCCCCGCTCATCGCTCTACGACTCACCGCCATTTCGACGCCTGCGTCAATGAACTTGGCATCCGGACATTACATGCTGCCCAGCACTCCTTCAACGTCCGCTCGCCACCTCCTTGGACTCCGGGGTTTCGCATTGGCCGTCGCGCTCCTTTTCTCTGAGACCTCTCTCGCATCGGTCACCGATCGTATTATTGCCGTGGTCAACACGGAGTTGATCATGCTGTCGGAGCTCAAGGCGGAGGTAGCAAGTGAGGAGCGGCGCCTTCAAGATACCTACCGGGGGGCAGAATTGAAGCGGCGGCTCCAGCAAGTCGAATATATGGGCCTGACGAGAATGATCGAACGGAAGCTCCAATTACAAACCGCCAAGACCAAGGGCGTGGTGGTCGCAGATGATGAAGTCCACCGGGCAGCTTTGGAACTGAAGCGGCAAGGCGAGCAAATAGACGAAACGGATCCTAACGATACGAAGAACATCAAGGAGCAATTGCTGTTGATGCGGGTGGTGGATCGAGAAGTGCGTAGCGGCGTCATGGTTACCGAATCGGAGCTTCAACGCTATTATCAAAGTCACCAAAACCGGTTTCTTATACCGGACGAATATCGGATTAGCCAAATCCTTATCCTGCGCAAGGCGCGCGAGACGGAGGAGGAGGCGCGTGAGCGGGCGATGTCGGTCTCTTCCGCGTTGAAGCAAGGCGCTGATTTTGCCGAGATGGCCCTGAAACATTCAGACGGTCCGGAGGCCACGAAGGGCGGAAATATCGGGTTCGTTCGCCAAGGCGAATTATTGCCCCAGATCGAACGGGCCTTGTCCGCCTTGGAGCCGGGACAGATGACCGATGCCATTCAAACCAGTGACGGATGGCATATTATTAAGCTCGATGAAAAACGGCTGCCGCAGTTCCGCCCATTCGCCGAAGTGAAGAGCGAGATTCAAACATTGGTGTTTCAGCAGAAGACCGAAGACGTGTATCAGCGATGGCTTGGCGAACTGAAGAATAAAGCCTTTATTGAAGTGAAGTTTTGATGCCGGCGGGGAACTCTACCGGCCATCCGTCTCGGCGTCGCGCGGTGCGTTCCGTCAAACTCACCCCCAGAATCAGCTACTACAGACTCCACTGACTTAGTATGACTTATGAGTTAACGACGCTGGAGCACTACATTCGGCCATCCACTGGTCCAGCGCCTCAATCGCGCAGAGCCGTCCGCAAAGGTATTGCATAGGCTGCGCGGACCCGATCTCTGCAAAGCCAGGACGGGTCAAGGCCATTGTCCGAATGAAGGCGCCCTCGTCGGTAATAACCAAGGTATACCAGTGATTCGTTTCTTTCTTTACGGTTCCGCAACGATCGCAGATGATTTGCGAAATCATCGGCATGTCAACCTCCTTACGGTCGAGGGAAATCCCTTGTCTTGGCTCAATGATCGATGCCGCCAATCCTTCACGGCGCGGATCTCTTCGACGATGAGCGCTTCACGGATACAACGTTCATCTTAGGTAATGTATAAGCGCCGGAAGAAGTGCCCTGTCAGACGGAGAAGCGGTGCAAGGGCCTGTCGTTCAGGATGAGGGCACACAGAAATATTTATGCCTGACGGTAATGTCGCGCTGGATTCAAGGCGAGAAGAATCGGAGTAAGCTCACGATGATCTCTTATCAGGTCCATCAAGGGTCTGAGCCCATTCACTGACGAAGAGGGAGGGGTGGCGCTTCCGGAGAGTGAAGGCATTGTGGCAAATTGACACGAGAATGGGGTTGTTTTACCGTAGGCCCGTCATTCAGGAGAATCGATCATCTGATCAGGAGGATTTCATGCAAGTTCGCGAGCGTGCCTCGGGAATAAGTCCGGCTTGGTTCGCTGTCTCCGGAATATTCACAGCAATGCTTATCGTGACCGGCGTTGCGTACAGTGCAGGTACTGAATACCTGCCGATCTGCAACCTTCCCAAGTGCCTCAACCCGCAAGTCACATCCAAGTCCGGCATCGGCACTGCCAACGCCATGGCAGAAGCGAAGGTCGTGCTTGAGGACGCCACGAAATGGTGCGGAACATTCAAGCCGCGTGATAAATTTTGTCCCAAAGAACAAGTCCAAAGCGGCGGGATCGGATTTAGAAATGTCTATCGTGCTACCGCCGACTGCGTGGCCGGTCGCATGACCGGGATAGACGGCCGCACCTACACGTACGCCGGGGTATGGGAAGATGACGCCGGAAAAGGCCATCCCAGGTTCGCGACATCGAACCCCCGCATCGTCGCGCAAAAATGGGATGAGCCGGGCGTGTCAGTGGACGGGAGCGGAACCATTACAGGATGGGGCGGCGGCAGTCCCAATCTTGCTGCTGAGTGGGAAGTCCTCTGTGCCGGCGCTCCCGACCCGGAGGTGAAGTGAAGTCGAGAATGCCGGGTTGGCGCTCATTGTTGTGCATCCATGGAAGGGCCATGAAGCGCCTACGACTCTTCGCCTTTTACATTCTCAACGCACCGCCTGAGCGCTGCGACGAGCGTCCGTGCAAGTCCTGCTTTCCCTCAGTCAGAGACGCAACGGTTTGATCGGCGACATGACTGCGTGAGGATTATTCTTCCAGATTGTCTCGTCCGCGTCGACATACAGCTCGACTTCATTGCCGTCCGGGTCCTGCACATACAAGCTCTGACTAACGGTGTGGTCGCTCATCCCGTCGATCGCGACGCCGGCTCGTTCTAACTCTTTCTTCGCGGCACGCAACTCATCGAGGCTATCGCCGATCTTGATCCCGATGTGGTAGAGCCCACGACGCCGTCCAAGCGGCGGTCCCGGCGCATCGCCCACTTTGATCAAGAGCAGTTCATGATGCGTCCGCCCTGACGTGAGAGCCGCGGCTGCTCCATTGAAGAGGCGCCCAACCTCTTTGAACCCGAGAAGGTCTCGATAGAATCGAAGGGCCGGCTCGAGGTCTTTCACATAAAAGACGACATGTCCAAGATAATGAGCGTTCATCTATTCACCAGACTTGCAATATGGTTAGTTGATCTTAGTGCCCGGCTGGAAATAGTTCGTGCTCGTCTGCCCGCTCTTTCTTTCATGACTGCGTGATCACTTCGGTTTCGTAAAGGTGATCCCCGTTTTCTGAACCTCTTGATAGGGCAGCAGCCACACCAGGGATTCGTCGCTGAGATCGCCTACCTGGATCCGATTGCCCCACGGATCGCGAAAGTCGCAGCGAAAGCCAGGCTCCAACTTGAGCTTGTATTTCTTGATAAGTTTGTTCCGTACTTCCTTGATCTGTTGCTCATCGCGGACCATGAGGCCGAAGTGCTTCGTGCGATCCGGTTGCAAGGTGTCCACTTCGAAAATGGCCATGAATTGATGTTCGCCCAACTGGCACCAAGCGGCGCCTTCCCCGCCGCGGAGCATCTTCAATCCGAAGACATCCGCATAGAACTGGACGGCTTTCTTCGCGTCGGTGACTTCGATGACCACGTGATTA
>DATEPO010000241.1:0-3172 GCA_035273145.1 Nitrospiraceae bacterium | reverse complement strand
TAACCTAACCCTGTCTTGAAATGTCTCTTCGCGTGCGTCTCACATTGTGGTACGGGACAGCGCTGGCCAGCGTGCTGGTGGTGTTCGGGGTCATTCTCTATGGCGCTTTGGCGAAGGCTTTGAGGGAGCAGGTCGACCGTTCCTTAGAAGAGACGGCGGCTGTTGCTGAGCGTTCGCTGGAAGAGCATCGTTTTGGCCCGTTTTTGTTGTATGAGGATCTCTCTCAAGATTTCCCCGAGCTCGCGACCCTGGATAAGTTTTTTCAGATTTTTGGACCGACCGGGCAGATCACGATTCAATCGCCAAATATCAAGAGCCGCGAGATTCCCCTTAGCCGAACGGCGTTTGATGCCGCGTTGACTGGCCGGACGACGTTCGAGTCCACACGGTTCAGCGGGGAGCCGCCTATTCGGCTCATTTCCGTTCCCGTGCGCCATGGCGGGACGCTGGTAAATATTGTGCGTGTCGGCACATCGCTACAGCCCTTGGAGGAAACGCTCCATCGTCTCTTGATGATTCTCTTGATCACCGTGCCGCTTGCGCTACTGGCTTCTTTAGGGGGCGGCTGGTTTTTGGCCGGCCGCGCGCTTCGGCCGGTAGAAACCATCACGCAGGCGGCCGAACGGATCGCCGGCGGCGATCTCACTCAGCGGCTCAGTGTCTCCATGGCGCAGGATGAAATTGGACGGTTGGCCGGCACCTTCAACGCAATGATTGGACGATTGGAGGCGTCATTCCAACAAGTGCGCCAGTTCACGAGTGATGCCTCGCATGAGCTCCGCACGCCGTTGACCGTCCTGAAGGGCGAAACGGAACTCGCGTTGCGAAGGCCTCGCTCTGCCGATGATTATCGCCTCGTGTTGGAAAGCAGCCTTGAGGAAGTCGATCGGATGAGCCGAATTGTCGACGAATTGTTATTCTTATCCCGCGCTGATCTCGGTGAAATCAAGATGGAGTCCAGACCAGTCCGGCTGGATCACCTCTTTGACGACCTGAAGCGGCAAGCCGAAGTCTTAGGACACGAGCAAGCCGTACATATCGTCACCGGTCTGAGTGAACCCGTGACGATTGCGGGCGATGACATGCGCCTCCGGGAACTACTGCTCAATCTTTTGGATAATGCAATCAAATATTCTCCGCGCGGCGGCCGCGTCGAAATGAGCCTGGTAAAACGGGACAGTGCGGCGCGTCTCTCCATCTCAGATCAAGGTATCGGCATGTCGCGTGAGGAGCAAACGCACATCTTCGACCGGTTTTATCGCACGGATGCGGCGAGAGCCTACACCAAAAAGGGAACCGGCTTGGGACTCGCGATTTGCAAATGGATTGTCGACGCCCATCACGGAACCATTGACGTACAAAGTGAACCGGGCAAGGGATCTGTCTTTACCGTGACCCTGCCTCTTCTGGCCTTATCTGATTAGAAAAAACTAATCCCGCATTAATCTTCCCTTTAGTTTCGGTTGCTAGGATCGTGCTGAGCAAAGCCGGTTCGATTCTATCTTCAGTTTCACAAGGAGGGATGTATGCAGGATGTGCATGGATCAATAACTCGTTCTCAAAGCAAACGGACATGGGGCCTCATGGCCGGCCTCTTTCTGTTTGGGTCTGTCGGGTTTGTAGCCGGGCACTTCACCGGGGCCCCGGTGGGCGCGGTCGCTGCGCCGGTGAGTCAGGTGACGCCTTCCGGCACGGAAATGGCCCCGGGCTTTCCGGAAATTGCGAAAGCAGTGCGGCCCGCAGTTGTGAACATTACTCCGTCCAAGACTCTGGTTCGAGAGCAGCGCGAACCCAAGGGACGCGAGGGGCGAAGTCCAATGGACCAAATGGAAGAGTTCTTTGGATTCGATTTTCCCCGCCAGTTCGGGCCGAAGCGACATGGTGCTCCGTTCGATCGCGACCCGTCTGAACGAGGACCGCACAGTGGAGGAATGGGATCGGGCGTGATTATTTCGGATGACGGCTACGTCATTACCAATAACCATGTGGTCGAGGGTGCGAAAGAAGTGCAAGTGACACTGCCCGACAAGAGGGAATTCACCGGGAAGATCGTAGGCACTGACCCGAAGACCGATCTGGCTGTCGTCAAAATTGACGCAAAGAATCTGCCGTTCGTCCCGTGGGGCGATTCGGCGAAGCTGCAGGTCGGGGAGTATGTCCTCGCCGTGGGCAATCCATTCGGTTTGAATTCGACCGTGACGCTCGGCATCGTGAGCGCGCTCGGCCGTGGTCGGATGGGGATCACTCAGTATGAAGACTTCATCCAGACCGATGCGGCGATCAATCCAGGGAACTCAGGCGGCGCTCTGGTGAATACGAAAGGCGAATTGATCGGGATCAATACCGCGATCTTTTCGCAGACCGGAGGCTATCAGGGCGTGGGCTTCGCGGTCCCGACCAGCATGGCCAAACCGGTCTTCGAGAGTTTAATGAAGAACGGCAAAGTTGTGCGCGGGTACATGGGGGTCGCGATTCAGGATCTCAGCCCGGACCTTGCGAAGTCCTTCGGATTGAAGCAAGCCAACGGTGCCCTAATCAGCGATGTGACGGCCGATGGTCCGGCCGATGAAGCCGGCATTAAGCAGGGTGACGTCGTCCTGGAATACCAGGGTGAGCGGGTGGAAGATCCGGCCGCGCTGCAACGCATGGTGACGCGCACGGCGGTTGGGACCAAAGCCACCGTCAAAGTGCTGCGGGACGGCCATGAGAAGGAACTGACGATCAAGGTCGGAGAACAGCCGGACACGATCAAAACCGCAAAGGCAGACGCGACCGCGGACGAGAGCGTGGCACTGGCCGGGATCGAAGTCCAGGCCATCGACAAAAAGACCGCTCGCGAACTGGGTCTCAGCGAGAAGGCGAAGGGCGTGGTCGTCACGAACATTGATCCGGACAGCCCTGCAAACGATTCGGGGTTGCGGGAAGGCGATGTGATCCAGGAAATCAATCGGCAGGAAATCAAGTCCGTCAAGGATTTTGAAAAGATCGCGACCGGGCTTAAGAAAGACCAGCCGGCGCTCTTGCTGATCAACCGACGGGGCGCTTCCTTATTCCTGACGGTCAAGGTGTAACATGAATAGGGGAAGGTTCGCAGGGCGGCGGTATTACTGTCGCAGCAGCCAAGCGTGGGTCGCGGCGTCGAGGAACTTGGTTATCCTACGATGTGCCCCAC
>DATEPO010000240.1:0-6104 GCA_035273145.1 Nitrospiraceae bacterium | reverse complement strand
TTACTAACCGCCGTAGTCGGAGCTCTGATTGGAGCCTCTTACGTGAGAGACGCTCACTGACGAGATGTCCGGCTCTCTTAAAACGTTTCACGATCTGGTAGATTATCAAACTTCGGAAATTTATCGAGGAATACGAGTTGGTGATCGCCCGTCGGACTGTTCCGATGTTTCCGGATGAGGATATCGGCGATGCCCTTCTTCTCCGACGAGCCGGGGTTCATTATCTCCACTTCCATGATCTTCGCCATACATTCTCAACATGGCTCACTCAGTGTGGGGTGGATTATGCCGTAATTCAGACGCTGAAAGGCGAGCCTCTTCCTGGATCGGCAAAGCTCTACATCCACAATTGGGATGATCGACTCCGCGATGCCGTTACAAGATTGGAAGTGTTTACGCAGAAGATATTTGCGGCTGCAAAAACCGCTCAGGTGCCACCTAATCCACAGGGGACGATTTCGCAACTTCGCGGAATGTGGTGCCGAGGGACAGAATCGAACTGTCGACACCAGCCTTTTCAGGGCTGTGCTCTGCCAACTGAGCTACCTCGGCACGGGCGACACCATAACAACCCTCTTCCTAACGTGTCAAGGCGGGGAGTATGTCCCATTTCGTCAAGGCAAGGCGACGAATCCGCGCATTGAGGAAAGATTTCTTCCTACACAGCACGCCGATTTCTTCGGATATTTTTCTAGGCGGGGTTTCGCTTAAATAAGGATCGTTCGCCGGGGCATCGGTGCTTGATGTCGTGCTATGCGCCCGTGATCCACGTTTTTCCTATGTCAGAGTCATGCTGACAGATGGCCATCAACGGAAATTAGGGAGGACGTCTAGGTTGATATGAAAGCGATGGTCTTGGCCGGTGAAGTCGTCTCCGGTCTTTCGAAAGAGATGGCGCTCATCGTTCGCACAATGAGGCCGCTTGAGTGGATTAAAAACGTTTTTGTCTTCGCGCCAATCTTTTTTTCGGGTGAGGCTGAACAGGTCGACAAGATTACCCTCGTCGGGCTGGTGTTTCTGGCGTTTAGCGCGATGTCGAGCGCGGTGTACATTTTTAATGATGTACGTGACCGTGAATTCGACCGGACTCACCCCGCCAAACGTGACCGCCCGATCGCCTCCGGCGCCCTTCCTGTGGGGATGGCTATCGCCTGGGCGTGTCTATTGGCCACGTGCTCTGTGGCGCTCGTACATGGTTCTCCACCGGTACTCGCCGTCGTCTTAGCCTATGGCGGAATGAACATCCTCTATAGTCTGAAGCTGAAACATATCGTAATTCTTGATGTCTTTACGATCGCCGCCGGCTTCGTCCTGCGCGTATTTGCCGGCGGCCTGATCATTCAGGTTGAACCGTCGTCCTGGCTTATCATGGCGACCTTCTTACTCTCGTTGTTTTTAGGATTAGCCAAGCGCCGGCACGAATTACTGCTGATGAAACAGATCGCCAATGCCCATCGTCCGGTGCTCGAACAGTACACCATTCCGCTGGTCGATATCCTGACGGCGGTCGTGACGCCAGTGACGTTGATCACCTATATCCTCTATACGCTCGATGATGCGACGATGGCGCGCTTTCACTCCAGTAAGCTCTACCTCACGGCTGGCTTTGTCGTCTTCGGCATCTTTCGGTATCTGTACCTCATCCATCGCAGAGACCTGGGCGGCTCGCCGACGCAATTGGTGATCAAGGATCAGCCCTTGCGCACGGCGATCCTCGCGTGGGTCGTGACCTTCGCGGCCATTGTCTACATCGGCTGATGTCAACTCAACGCTGTGTGGTGATCTTCGACCTGGACGGTACCCTCACGCGTCACGATAGTTATTTGGCCTACCTGGCCGGGTTCCTCTTCCGCCATCCCCGGCGCCTGACCCGCCTCCTTCCGCTGCCCTGGACTGTCCTCAACTTTGCCCTGCGGCGAGTGAGTAATACGGAGCTGAAGCAGCGGTTCCTCCACGCGGTCCTCGCCGGCGCATCGAAGCGCGACGTGGAAAGCTGGACGCAGAGGTTTGTAGAGCAATTCATGATCAACGGCTTACGCCGTGATGCGCTGGACATGCTGGAGCACTATCGACAGCGGGGGGATCGGTTGGTCCTGCTCACGGCCAGCTTGGATCTCTATGTCCATGAAATCGGACGACGGCTTGGGTTCGATCAGGTGTTTTGTACCCAAGCCGAGTGGGTCAATGACCATCTGTCCGGCAAATTAGCCGGGCCGAATTACCGTGGCGATGAAAAAGTGCGGTGCCTGCTTCGATTGAGGCGCGAGCATGCCGGCACGATGGTCATTGCCTACGCCGATCATCACTCCGATATGCCCTTCTTGCGACTCGCGGACCAAGGCACGCTGGTCAATGGAACATCGAAAGCCCTACGGTTAGCCGAACGAGAAGGCCTTCCCTGTGCGATCTGGAAACCATAACGCCCTGTCGTGGCGTGACTGGCTGATTGTCGCGCTGTTGGCAGTCACTGCCGCCGGCGCCTGCTATCAGGCCTCGACACGGGTGCCGCCGATCTTGCTTCAGACATACGATGTTTGGTTCGAATCCGACCTATCCCGTGTCTATGAGAACATGGCGGACCGCTGGAGCAACCATTATCGGACCAAAGTGCATCCGCTCTTTTCCCTTCTGACCCACCCCGTGATCTATGTCCTTAAAAAAGTCGCGGGGCTTGCTCCCCTAACCTCGATTCGAGGGTTGACGGCTGCCATCGCCGGCATCTGGATCGGCGTCCTGTACGTCATCTTAAGATGGGTGGGATGCCGGCCGCTCGACGCGGTGCTGTTCTCGCTCATTGCCGCCTGCAGCGCCGGCTCGCTCTTTTGGTTCGTCGTTCCAGAGACGTATCCGTTGGGCTCCCTCAGCATCCTACTGGCGCTTCTGCTGACCACTGCGGCAGAACGGCAAGGAATCGCGCAGTGGCCATTCGTCCTCGTCAGTGCGCTCACGCTCAGCTTCACGGTGACGAATTGGATGGCGGGCATAGCGGCGGCATTCGCTCATTACCCGTGGCGCCGCGCCGCGCAAATCACCGTCAATGCCTTCTGCCTGGTGGTCCTCTTGTGGGGCGTTCAGAAATATCTGTTCCCGACAGCTCAGTTTTTTCTCGGCGACAAGGAAGAAACGAAATATCTTCTCGACCCCGAGGCCGGGGGTCTCCTCGGGGTAACGCGATCGTTTTTTGCGCACGGCCTCGTCATGCCGGCGTTTCGTATTGCGGATGACTTGGGCTGGCAGGCCGTCGGAGTGCGCGGAGTACCGGGAGTCCAGGGAGCAGAGGGGGTACAAGAGGTGAAAGGCTGGCCCAAGTTGATCACCCAAAGCGCCTTGTTGGGGACGGGGAGTTCAGTTGCGTGGAGTGTCACGATCCTCTGGTTTGCTCTCCTCGGGATGGGCGCATGGAGTTTCATCACGATGGGGAACCATCGACGATTCCGCTTCGTGTTGGGCACGGTCCTCCTGGGTCAATTCGTCCTCCATACGGTCTATGGCAATGAGACGTTCCTGTATGCCTTGCACTTTGTTCCGCTCCTGGTGATCCTCGCCGCGCTGAGTACGCTGACGATCGCGCGGCCGGTGGCGCTGATTGTCGCAATGCTCCTGTTGCTTGGAATGGGAATCAATAATGGACTGCAATTTCGGCAGGCCGCACAGATCGTGAATCAGTCGCGAGCCGAGCTGTATGGTGTTCGCGAGCAGATGGAGGCCAGACCGATGGATCCGTGGCCACGGGGTCAAGGCCACACGGTGCTGGCAGCGCCGGGAACCACAGAAGTCGAAAAATCTTATCTCGAACCGGGCGGCAGTTTTAGTCCGTGGGTCGGAAGTTTTGGCGTGTCGATATGGATAACGGATGAACAGCGGACCTTGCTGACGACGAGTGACAGCATGCCGATCACGACGATCCGTCAGGATCTGATCTCACCCGACGATGCGAACTTGGCCGGTGTCGTCACCGAGACGCCCTACTACCGCGCGCAGTGGTCACTGTCGGAAAACGGCCGCTGGACGTTGCACCTGAAATCGCACGCTCTCTCCAAGGCGCAACTCTTTCTGGTCATCCGGAGCGTCGGCCCTGCCGGTGGGCCTGTACGATCATTGGATTGGGATGGACAGGGGCTCTCCATCAACAATCGGTGGACCGTGACGTTACATCCGGCGCCGATCGCGGTCGATATCGGCGAAGAAGGAGCGCCCGCATGGTTGAAGGATCATACAGGGCGGACACACTGGAGCGGCGAATCGGGGTGGGGATATGCGCGACTTGAATTAGATCATGAGACAGAGTGGCGGATGGAGATCGCACGCCACGCCGGTGTGGAACAGGCAAAACCTCCGGTATTCATGACGAACAGCGGGCTTCGTATCGATGTGCCGGATGCGCAATTTCTCAACAGCCTCCAGGCACAGCTCGCTCATATCATGATGGGGCTGGTCGGCCGGGAAACACGACCGGGCGACCCGATGAATTATCCGCGCCCATGGTTGCGCGATGGCGCCTATGAAGTCGTCGCATTGGCGCACGCAGGCCATCTCGAACTTGCACAGACTCTCTCCCGCCAATTTGCCGAAGAAGATTTTTTTGGGGGATTTGGCCCGGAAGCGGATGCGCCGGGTCTAGCCATTTGGGCGCTCGAAGATGTGGCGGTGCGTCTTAGGCTGGCAGGGTACGACCGGGCAATATGGCCTCACGTGCGCCGCAAAGCTGAATTCATCGAAACGATGTTGGACACGACTCGGCCGATTGTTCAACCCATCAAGAAACCGATCGTTCCCGCCGTCGCCCATCGTCAGGACCTAGGATTGGTCTGCGAAGCGTCTCGCGATGGGTTGATCATGGGACGGATGGACAATCATCGGCCGCTGCTCTTCGTCAATGCGGTCAGTTATCGGGGGCTCATCGATGCAGCCGATTTGGCTTCCCGAGTCGGCCAGCAAGAACTCGCTCAGCGATGGCGCGTACGGGCGGAAGGACTCCGTGTGGCGTGGATGCGAGCGTTTGCTCCGCCGGAATCGAACAACGATCGGACATACGTCAATGCTCTCTGGCCTACGGGCGTCGCGCGTTCGTCAAAAGACTCACTGCAAGAGGCGCTTCACGCGCGTTGGGATAAATCGCGAACCGCCGAGGGCTCATTTCGAGAGCTGCCGTTGTGGACGTATTTCGATCTTGGTGAAGCGCACCAATGGCTGTTCTTGGACCAGCCCGATCGCGTGTGGAAGACGGTGCGGTGGTTTTGGGATCATCAAGTCTCACCGGGGCTGTATACGTGGTGGGAAGGGGATCATGCCGAGAATGACTCTCATCGATGGGATGGTATCCGGGGCTGGCTTCACCCACCTCACGTGACGCCGCACTATTGGACGGCAGCAGAAATGGCGTTACTGCAACTCGACATGCTGACCTATTGGGATCAGTGGACGACCGAGCCGACGCTGGTGATCGGCGCCGGCATTCCAGCCGGTTGGCTCCGCACGCCGATGAGCGTATCCGGCCTGCCCGTGCCCGGAGGAGAAGTAAATTGGAAGTGGAATGGCCGACACATGTTGGTTCGCCTCACCGGAGTCTCGGCCAAGATTCGCCTCGGTCCTGCTTTTCCCCGCCACACCCCGATAGAGGTCGAAGGCACACGGTAAGCGGAGTCCTATGCATCATCAATCCAACGCATCATATCAAAATAATCGTGGCCATCCTTTACGCGATCGAGATCAAAGAGATCCTGAGTCACTGTAGTCATGGCTGACAGATTACTATCCATAAAGACGACAGCAAGAGAGGGTACATATTGCTACCATCCTTTGTGAATGGATACGACACCTAGCCAGGAATTATCATGACTACCTTCTGCAATGACCGATCCTCTCCCGGGTGGGCCTGCTTTCGTTGGGTCTCTTCGACGGTGTGCCGTTCACGACGGCATTCATGAATCATCTGGGCTAGGAAGATAGCCCCTCTGCGTACCTCACATTGGGTGCTCTAGATTGGTATTCGAAATGGAATGGTTCAGGCTGAAATAGCTTAAGAGAGGGGCAGCGTAATGTGCGGCATTGCGGGGTTTGTCAATCACGGGACGCAGGCGCCGGCCGACCGCGGGGTTCTGGAG
>DATEPO010000239.1:0-2582 GCA_035273145.1 Nitrospiraceae bacterium | reverse complement strand
CGACCGCCACGGCCTTCACCGCCTCCTTTGCTGGCGACCAAGCTCAAGCGCCGCCCCAGTATCCAAAGCTGGACGACGGGCGTCTACTACAACGCGACGTGACCCATCTGACTCAGGCGGCGCTGCGCGCCGAAGCGGTGGTCACATCCGCCATGGGCGAGGCGGTTCGCGGCGGGACGATCACGAGCCTCAACAATGAAGCCTTAGCGGCCGGCGTCGAGACCGCCGCCGGCGTGATTGCGAAAAAAATGGTCGAACGCGAATTGTTTTGCTACTTGGCCGCCAACGCGAAGTCGCGTGCTGATTGAGAAGACCGTAAGAAATTAGTGAGACATACCGGACAGTCGCTTACTCTGCATGGCTGCAGTACTGCGACTGTGTCAGCAGCAGAGCTAAGCCGCCATAGTCTGTGCTCCGACGCCACGTAAAATCGCGTTGCGTGACCGTCATGAGAGGTCTTGACGACGTACGAGGCGGTATTATCTTTCGGTTCGAAGGGTAGTAATCAACCGGGCGTTTCTAGAAAGGAGGATGCTATGGCACTCACGTCGTTGGATGTGGACCGTTTGCTCAATGATACGCTTCGCAATATGAATGGCGCAGGGTGGGCGCCTCCGTGCAATGCGTATGAGGACGAGCATGGGTTTCATGTCGAGGTGTGTGTTCCGGGGTTAAGTCGGCAAGACATGGAGATTGTCTTTGAAGACGGGGTATTAACGGTCAAGGGTGAACGTAAGAACGAGGGCCACGAGAACAATCGGCGATATTTCGCGCATGAAATTGGGTGGGGAGCCTTTAGCCGGTCCTTCCGTCTCCCGACCTATATCGATCCGGAGAAGGTGTCGGCGTCTTATAAGGATGGCATTCTCACTATGGCGCTGCCTAAGCGGGAAGAGGCGAAAGCCCGCCGGATCGAAATCAGCTAAGAACTTCCAGCGCCGACTGTGCAGTTGAAGGGTTGCCGGGGAGTGAATGGTCGATTCTATTACCTCCCCGGCTGATTCATCCCAGAAGGCCCGATAGTTGTTTGCGAGGTTACGGGTGTCGCACTGTACGCACTAGATGGGAGACTGAGAAACCAGGAGGTTGCATCATGAACCCGATGAATGCGATCCCACTTGAAGTATGCGTTTCTCTCCCCGTACCGCCGAACCCGACGGCGCTCATCGTGGACGACGATCCCCTGCTGTTGGAGGTTGTCCCGTCCATCCTTAGGCGCACTCTGCCTCACCTCTCCGTTGAGACATGCCAGTCATCCCGTCTTGCGACGCAGAAAGCGTCCCACGGACACTACGATGTTGCAGTGATTGATCTCGCGATGCCGGAATTGGATGGCATGGAGGTTCTAGCCCACATCCGGCGGACGAGGCCGTGCACATCTTTTGTCCTTATTACCGGACAGAAAGATATCAGCATACTCGACCGGGCCTTCAGCCAAGGGGCGTTCGACTTCCTGGGGAAGCCGTTTAATGCGCAAGATTTAATCGGGTCGGTCGATACGGCAATACGAGTGCACCGCATGCGGCGCCGCCTAGATGAGCGACGAGTGTACGTAAGCCAATTACGCGAAACGCTTGAACGCCGCTGGACGAAACCGCCTTCTCTCGTCGGCAGGGTCGTCATAGAGCAGGCCCGATCTCTAATGGGAGCATCGTTGGCACACATTGAGCTGGCTGTGAAGCAAACAGATCAGGTCATTGTTCGTGCAGAACGAATGTTACGTCGGCGGGAAGATGAAGTCCGTCAGAAGGCACGGCGACGATTATATGCTGCTGGCTGTACATCGCCCTAGCCTAATCCAAGTCTCAGGTTCGCGACACCACCAATACGCACAGTCGGGGCTCGGTGCGGCTAGTGCAGGCAGGCCTTCCCCTGTAACAAAAGAAGCTCCACCCTGAACGAAATAGAGCCTTGTCGCACGGTCGGTTAAGTTGGTTGCGGGGAAGGATTTGAACCTTCGACCTTGAGGGTCTGAAAGAGCGTACCGGAAAGTCAGGCAAAGTCGCTCCATTCAACGCACTTCTTTTGGAGGATTGGGACAGTCGTTCCCTGTTCGTGTATGGAACACGCACAGCGATGCAAGCGGCAGGGACGTGAACCGTGCGCCGGCTCCGTAGCTCGGTCCCAACGGCCCTACAGTCGTAGATCCTAGATCCGTAGGTGTAATACATGCGCTGATAGCGTCTTCCGGCTCACTGATTTATCCTTATCTTACTTATCATCCTCGTCGAAGGAGAACCTCTATGCTGCCCCTACCGGAGCTTCTATCCGTCCGATCGAGTCTGACTATCTTGCCTGGGAAGAAGGAATTCACCCAACCCGTACGCCGCCGAAATCTATGGCTTCTTGTGGTTTTCGCTGCTATGGCGCTCTTAGTCAGAGTTGCGCCCGTCCATGCCGAGACCGTACCACTCTCTACCCTCGTTGCGAATCCAAGCACGGAGATCACCGGGCCCGGGGGACTAATCTATAGCGACTTTACATACAGCTCACCGGCTTCACTTCCCTCCTTACCGTTAAATGATATCTCGGTGACTACGGACTCAGTCTCTGGAATGCAGAGCCGTATCCAGTTCGGGGTG
>DATEPO010000238.1:0-15148 GCA_035273145.1 Nitrospiraceae bacterium | reverse complement strand
TCTTTTAGTTCATCATCCATACTGCCTCCCCCATCGTCTCTAGCAGGATGCTGAAAAAGACTTCCGACTTCGTTCTCGGCTTAAGAAAATCTTCAAGGTTCCCCAGAGGGCCTCTCCGCTGTCTTTCGCCTGCAGCTTCGTTGGATAGCCTTTTTGAGCATCCTGTACCGGTCCTGCCCGTTTTGTATGACGCTGGAAGCGCCAGGCACATCTCATGCTGAACTCTTTTCTAATTGAAGCCGAATTGTCCTAAGATATCGTCCACCAGATCTTGCTTCAGCGCGGTACTGCGCGAGGCTTCCAACTCCTTGAGCATTTGATCGGCTTTACCGTTCACGGTCTGTGTGCCGTTCTGCTTGGCACCGAAGACCACCACCATTTGCAACAATTTATGTTCAACATCGTCCAGGATCGTGATGATCTTTTTAATCCGTTGAGCGACCAAATCTTGGAACGACAGCGCCGTCATAATATCCATGAGCCGCTTGTCGTCGGCAGTCAACAAGGCCGTAATGGCTGCGATTCGGTCTGCTTGCGCATCATGGGGACTGCCCGTCGAAAGCGTCCCTAATTCCGTCAATGACTGCGCAACCAGCCTGCGATTGTCCTGCACCTCCTCAGTCAACTCCATCACGCGGTGCGTCCCCTCTTCCGTCAACTTGGCCAGATCAGAGAGATGCTCCGAGGCTTGCGGAAGCTGCGCGGTTGTCTCTTCGACTGGAACGTCCACGCACCGAAGCTGCCGCATCGTATTCTCGATATATCGAGTCAATTCCCCTAATTCGCCGTACAGCTTCCGATTGGAATCGTTCACGTTGCCCTCCGGTCTCTTGGTCAGATCTGAGTGCCGAGTCTCGCGCAGTGCTGAGGAGTACGGAATGCAGACGCTTATCCAAAATCTGACAGCTCAGCACTCAGAACTCCGCACTCGGCACTATTTAAATATCTTCGCCATCTTTTCCTGGAGAATCTCTGCCGTAAACGGTTTCACGACGTAATTGCTCACCCCGGCTTGAACGGCTTCGATGATGTTTTCCTTTTGCGCTTCCGCCGTCACCATGAGCACGGGGATGGCCTTCAATGCCTCGTCGGCGCGAATCGCTTTGAGTAATTGGATACCGCTCATCACCGGCATGTTCCAATCCGAGACGACAAATCCGAACTTGTCGGCACGCAGCTTGATCAAGGCCTCCTGACCGTTTTCCGCCTCATCCACGTTCGCAAAGCCCAACTGTTTGAGGAGATTCTTCACGATCCGGCGCATCGTCGACATGTCATCCACAACCATGATTTTCATGCTGGGATCCGCGGGCATCTCAGTAACCTCCTTGATAAAACATCCTTCGACTAAATCTTCTGATACACCACTGTTCGATTGGCATGCAGGGGTTTCAGCGCATCGGTGATCCCGTGCAGCGATTCTGAAAACCCGATAACCAAATACCCTTGAGGGCGGAGGCAGTCGGCAAGGTTATTGACGATTTTTTGCTTGGCCTTATCATCAAAATAAATCAGGCAATTTCGGCAAAAAATCACATCCATCCCTCTGATGATCTTCAACCGCCCCCCGTCATACAGATTCATATGGGCAAACTTGACGAGTCGCTTCACTTTGTCAGACAGCACATATTGCCCGGCCTCCCGATGGAAATACCTATCGGCCAACACCGGAGGGACATTGCGCACGGCATACGGTCCATAAACGGCCATACGTGCCGCCGCTAAGGCGGTCTCGCTGATGTCGCTTCCGAGGATATCGATGCCCCAATTGGCGAGGGCGGGATGTTCCAGCATCATGATCGCGAGGGTGTAGGGCTCATCGCCGCTGGAACAGGCGGCGCTCCAGACCCGCATGCGTGCTGTCGATGCATTGGCCTTGGCCACCGAGGGAATGATCGTGTTTGTGAATTCCTGCAACTGCGGCAGGTCACGATAAAAAAACGTTTCATTGGTCGTCACGAGGTTATAGACCGCATTCAACTCTTGATCTCGCCAAGCGTCATACTTCAACAATTGGAAATAGTCCTCGTACGAGGTACACCTTCGTTCTTTCAGCCTTGCTTGCAGCCGGCTTTCCAGCACGTATTTTTTGTTGTCAGGAAAAAAAATGCCCGTACGCTCATAAATGAGATTGCGGAGATCTGTAAAGGTCGACGGACTGAGCTGCATCGATAGTTCCTTCCACGACAGTCTATGACGTCGAACCGATCTTAGGCAGACGATGACATCGTCGTCGGGTACGGCTTATTGACCGTTCGATCGTGTCTCCATCCAGTGCTGGAGATCCGAGCGGAGAAATCGCCAGTGCTTACCGATCTTGGACGCTGGAATTTGCCCCAGCCTGGCAAGCTTGTAGACCGTCGATTTCGGGACCCGCAAAAAATGAGCCACTTCCGCTACGGTGAGGATGTGACCATTCAATCCGCCATCACCATCCGCTGATGTATTCGTTGATGCCAACAAAGCATTGTTCATATCGAATGCCGTATCGGACCTATTTTGGAAAAACTTAAGTCTTCACCTTCTCTCGCGCCCGGGCCGGCCAGCTCATTATTCTCCGGCCACAAAGGAGACTCGGGCACGAAAGCTGCTTTATCGCAGAAGCCGGCAATGCCGATCGCGCAATGTCAGAGCATCAATAGTGGATCATTCACAATGGCGACCATTATCTCCGTAGCATCCGGCAAAGGTGGAGTCGGCAAAAGTATCGTGGCCGGTAATCTCGGCCTGGTGCTGGCGCGAATGGGGAAGCGAGTGGTGCTCGTCGATCTCGATGTCGGGGGAGCCGATTTGCACATCATGTTCGGCCTGCTGCATCCCCCCGCCACGCTGAGTGACTTCTTGATTCGTCGTGTGGACTCGCTTGATGCCGTTGCCTATCCCATCTCCACCCAGTCGGGCCTTCGCCTGATACCAGGAACCGGCGACACACTCGCTACGGCCAATATGCCGTATGCCAAGAAGAAACGGTTGATTCGACACCTGCGCCAGATGGAGGCCGATGTCCTGATCGTCGATGTCGGCGCCGGCACCGGTTATCATGCACTGGACTTCTTTTTATTGGCGGATCTGCATGTGGTGGTCGCCACGCCGGATCCGACATCGGTCCTCGATCTCTACCGTTTCATCAAGTTGGCGGCCATCCGGCGGGTGCTGTCATACTTTCTCAGTAACAATCCGATCAACTCGTCATTGGCCGAGGGTGATTTCGCGAGCGTGGAAGAGATTTTTCTGGCCTCGGGAAAGACCGATGAGGCTGCGCAAGGCATCGCCAGACAGGCCTTGGAGGCCTTTCGTCCCCTGCTGGTCCTCAATCGCACCAACACCCGCTCGAAGGTGAATACGCTGCAGCTTCAAAAACTCTTACGGCAGTATGTTGGCGGTGAGCTGACCTTGCTAGGCGAGATTCCTGACGATCGCACCGTCGAACATTCCGTGCGTACCTACCTCCCTGTTGTTGATGCGGCGCCGGAGTCCCCTGCCGCTCAAGCCTTCCTTAGCATCGCCCAGCAATTGGTCTCGCATCTCTTAACGGAAAAGAATCAAGGCGCCGCGTGAATTGGCAGAAGAGGGATCCGGATTATTCATAAACTCACGGCCATGGACGTCCGCGGAGTGGTGAGCCGGCCGGCCTTCCTACCATCGTCTTGATTCGTCGAGAAGATTGAAACGAGAAAAGCCCCATTCAACTAGATCATCACCG
Source organism: Nitrospiraceae bacterium (assembly GCA_035273145.1). Lineage (GTDB taxonomy): Bacteria > Nitrospirota > Nitrospiria > Nitrospirales > Nitrospiraceae > JAICXS01. The sequence continues at coordinate 11,445 of DATEPO010000238.1, read as the reverse complement.
CTGGAGTAGATTATTTATTGTGAATAATCCGGGGTTAGTCGGCGGCATCCTGCATCGCATGACGCGCGCGGAGCCGTTCCGCTTGCGTGTGAAGAATGTGACGAATCAAGCATTCGTGATCGTCTTGAGTAATCTGCATAAATCGAGTGGCCGTATACCATCCGTCCGTGCCGCTTTTACCCTCCATTGCAATGACGCGAATAATTTCGACCCTAGCCTGGATCGGTGTAAAGGGTGGCAGAATGACGCGGAGATCGAGCTGATCGTGTTCCTGAAATTGCCGAGGAGTGATAAAGCTGATGCCGCCGCCGCTGATATTGACATCGGTACGCTTCGGTAAGACGATCCCTTCCTTACTCATGCGCACCAGTCGTTGCAGAATAGATTCCAACACCCAATCGATTTTCTTCAACCATGGCACGAGCACCGGTTCCGCCTCGTGGGGATGCGCGGCTAGGAAGTCCTCCGTTGGTTTGGTGATAAAGGTGGTAATCAATTCTTCCGCAGCACGATTTCCGGGAAAGGAAACCGGGCAGGTCAGCTCACCGACTAGTTGATACTCCAAGAACAAACAGTCGTCGATTCGAAGCCATTCCCTTCGGTCATCAACCACAACGGTTCTCTTCGGCTCATGCATACAGCCTCTCGCTTCTCAGATTACGGAGCATAGGCAGGCACGGTACGTCTCAGTGGTACCGTTTCCTCCTGGATTTCCACACGATTTCGACCGCGCGCTTTCGCCTGGTATAGGGCACGATCCGCGGCGCCGATTAGATCTTCTTTTGTTCCCATTAAGGGCGGCGTGAATCCAGCCACGCCCAGACTGAGAGTCAGCCGAATAGGTACGCGCTGAATCAGGAATACATGCCCTTCGATTCGTTCTCGAATACGATTGGCCAAGACTCTCCCCGACGCTACGTCGGTCCGGGGAAGGATCATGGCAAATTCTTCTCCGCCGTATCGAGCGACCCTATCGACTTCTCGCAACGAATGTCTGAGCACGGTCGCCACTTCTTTCAAGAGTGCATCCCCGGCAGGATGCCCAAAACGATCGTTGACCAGTTTGAAATTGTCCACATCCCCAAGCAAAAGGCAGACCGGAGAGCGATACCGCTCTGCCGATTTGACTTCCTGGCTAAGAAACTGATCAAATGCGCGCCGGTTATACAGATCGGTCAACCCATCTTTCATTGCCATCTGCTCCAGCGTGCGATGTGCCTCGGCATTCGTCAGGGAGAGCGCTAAAGCATTCCCTACCATCATCATCAATTCCCGATCGGCCTGTCCGAACGGTTCTCCCTGTACCCGCTCCAGGCGAAACCCTCCGATCTCTTCCTTCTTGGATAAGAGCGGAACTTCAATTGTATCGATAATTGAAACGGCAGAACGTACTCGGCTTCGACGTGGCCTCTCGTCGCTGTTCAACCGTACCGTTCCCGGGTTCATCTTGTCAGGGAGATACACCCAGATATGTTTCGGTTCTCGCCACTTCATCGTGAGCACATCATAGGGCAGGATTGCCGATACACGTTCAGCCACCATGCGGACAATCTCGTCCGCCTCATGAGTACCCGACATGGCTTGACCGAGTTGATTCAGGAAAACAAGACTGTGGTTCAATCGCTTCAAGCTATCCCGTTCGCGGGCCAACTCTTCATTCGCGATGCTCAATTGTCCGGAGAGTCCCTGCACCTTGCGAAACGAGTGACGAATGTCCAGCCCTTGTCGAAGCGATTCTTCCAGGCGTCCCGCCTGCACAGGCATCGGCAGATAATCGAAGGCTCCATTTCGCAAACACTCCGAAACGCGCTCCGCTCCCAACTCAGGCCCGATAAAAATGACGCACATATCGCTTTCGCGATTCCGAAGTTGCTCAAGAAGGCGCATCGCCTCAATTGCAGATTTCTCAAGTGTCCAGATCAGAGCTTCGACAGGCGGATGCCAATCGAGACTCTCCAAAACCTCTCTAAGTGCACTGACCGGCTTGGCCGCATAACCTGCTTCACTCAATCGGCGCGCCAACACCGTTTGCATCTGAGGCCCGGCAGCCTTCATCAAGACCGTCGGTCGGACTACGTTTGTATGCGTCACGCGCCATATCCTTTCGTCTCGCCATGCTGATTGCAATAGACGCAGTGAGAGGACAGCAAACACTATGCCAGATATGTATTTAGGTAAGTAACGGTAATGATAGCAACCGGAAGGGCGCGTCACCGTAGCTAGGCAATTTTAGCCATGTGCCGGATGACTCTACCGAGCGGAGAGACGGATAAAGCGTTAGGCTCGTTCGGAAGCTGTGCCCGGTTGAGAATCAGGGTCCACCGTGACGCCTCTCTGCTGATGCTCATCACGTGCCTCATCAGAGATGGACACGTGATCGTCCACCTCGGCATTCCTGTTCGACATGGAAGGTCTCATGGATTCATTCACATGCAAGGATCGTTGATACGTTCTGACAAGATTATGGAGATGAGTAAAGTCAATGGACATGGGATGTTCCGTGGCATGCTCTCCCGTTACATACGACAGCTGATCCGTCGAGAGCCGGCCGGGAAGACATCGGATTGGGACTCTAAATCAAATCGTTCGATCACTCGCCGCTTCGAGGCCACCTCAACCAGAAGGTGTTGAACCGTCATTGTAGCCATGCGCAGACGGTCATGTACGTGGCGATCCAGAACATGCAACCGGCGGCCAAGCGAGAGAGAAGCATCATGCGCACGAAAGAGTTCGGCACGTCTCTGATAACACAGGTCGACCTTTCCCCATCGGCCTTCCTCGGCCGCCTCTACAGCCTGCTGCGTCAACTTCTCCGCCGTCTCTTCCCACGAGGGAGACATAACTCTCAACCTGCCACAGCGGCGCCGGCCATGGCGCTCTGTTGCGCAATGGCGTGCCAGCCTTCCCGAAGCGTACTTAAACATCGTATCGGCCCGTCGAGATGATCAACATTGTGGCGTAGGTTTGCCTGAGTCATTTCATCCAACATGTAGCTGTACAATCGGCGAAGCGACGAAGCGATGTCCTTCCCTTTCTCCATATCGAGCACATCGGAGAGCTCGCTGACTATGGCAATCGCCCGGCCCAAAAAACGGGCTTTATCCGTGTAATTATTCTGTAATATACCTTCACGCGCTAATTGCAAAGCCTGTAAGGCTCCATCATAAAGCAGGACGATGATCTGTATGTCAGAAGCGGTCAAGACTTGGGTTCGGCGGTATTGGTTAATTCCATCGTGCATGGGCCGTCCTTGGTTACTTTTAAGATTTGCGATCATGCCATTCTCCCTGATTGATTCAAGGCAATCCAATCGATTCATGGAGGCAAAGACAACCGAGCTCCGTTAGAGGCGTCTCGTGCTGAATACTTTTGCATCTGAAGATTGAAGCTCCACCAGTCGATGTGTTGAAGATTTGACCGCATGATTCTATTTATTCTTCTCTTTTATCCCGAGCTAGATGATGAACTCGATGATGAGCTTGATGAGGTGTCTGATGACGATGACGTGCTTGGTGGCGCGAATTGAGCCAACGTGGTCTGCATTGATCGAAGCAACCCGTCCAGTTGCGCATATTGCAACTGAAGCTGCTCCTGGTACTGACTGAGTGCGTCTTGTTTCTGAGTGATGCTCTTCCCTAAGTCGCTAATATTTGTCGTCAGTTCATTCTCATGCAGCGCGAGTGCTCCGTTATCCACGGCATCCAATGCATCGACGGCATCGGAAATACGTTGGCCCACGCCTGTTGAGGAAGACTGCCCAATAAACAAGTTTTTAATGCCTGTATAATTTGTACTGAGCGCCGCATCGAGCTTACTGTCGTCGATCGTGATTGTGCCGTCCCGCTGTGTTTGGAATCCAAGCTGAGCCACTGCAGTCAATCCTGTAAGCCCTCCGACATCATCGGTTAGTGCCTGACGCAGCCGGCTTTGAATGGTTTTCGGCGTGCCTTCCGCAAAGAACGTACCCCCAAGCTGCTTCTGGGAGTCGTACGTGTTCCGAGCGTCGATGAATGTCACGATGGTGTTGTACGCGGACACGAGAGCCTTAATGTTGCTTTTAATCGACGCCGTATCGATACCCACCGCAACGTTATCCGTACTGCCGGCAGGAGTCTTTGAGTTGAGTGATAAGGTCACTCCGGCAATCGCGTCGGTGATCGTGTTCGTGCTGCGCTGAATCGTGACGGGATTCCCTGTGGGATCCCCAAGAACGATTATGGCGTCCTGCGCCGCTTGAAGCGTATCGGTCCCACCGGTGCCCGATGTATTAAGGAAATCCAGACTCGTGCCATCGGCATTGATCGTGATGGCATTCGCGGTGCCGGTCGTCGTGCTGTTCAAAACCAGTCGATACGCCGGAGCCGAATCGGTTCCCGCATTCAAAACCGAAGCCGTCACGCCGGCGCCTAAATCATTAATTGCCGCCTTCAAATCATCGAGGCTCGCACCGGAAGCCAGCGTCACGTTCTGTTGAGCTCCTGAACCGACGGTAAAGCTAAAGTCCGCCGAGGGTCCTGAAACGATGCTCGTCGTTGTACTGACCACCGACGTGGTGGCCTTGTTGATTATCTGTTGCGCAGCGGCCAATTGCGTCACGTTTACCGTCTAGTTGCCGGGTGTCGCACCGCCCGCCGCACTCGCACTCAGCACATTGGCATCGCTCGACGAGGCCGTGAAACGATCGAAGCTGCTGGAGAGATTGAGAGCCCCTGCGCTCGTTTGCAGCGCGAGAAGGTCCGACCCTAATGTCTGGTAATCCGTCAACTTGCTCTGGAGCGTCTGCTGATTGGCGGAGAGCTGATCAATGGGGACCTGCTTCGCCGCCACTAATTGGTTAACGACCTGTTGGAAATCAAATCCGTTGCCTAATCCGCCAAAGCTAATGTTTGCCATTATTAGGTCCGTTTCGTTAGCAGAAGCCCTTGCATCGCATCTAACCGTTTCGAGATTTCCACGATCTCCTGCGAGGGGATCTGTCTGATGACCTCACCGGACTGATTGTTTATGACCTTGACGATAATTCGATGAATGTCCGAATCGACCTCGATCCTCAAGCTCGAATCCACTTGCCCAATTGACCCTTGAATTTTCGATATCGCCTGTTCGATCGCCTTCCGATCCACGTTCGTTGGTTCACCATGTGTAACATCATCTCTCTGTTGCGGAGCCGCCTGGGTCTCAGGGCCATGCGCCGCATCTCCTCTGGCATGTGCGGCCGGAATCGCATCCCGTTTGACCACATTGTCAATATTCATGGCCGCCTCCATGACGCGTTCACTTCAGCCGACCCTCCCCTGCAGGAGAGGGTCGGTGAAGGCCGTGTTACCTCAGTAACTGCAGAGCCTGCTGCGGCAGCGCATTGGCCTGGGCCAAAATCGCGATACCGGACTGCACCAGAATCTGGTTCTTCGTGAATTGAGACGTTTCATAGGCCACGTCCGCATCACGGATCCGAGATTCGGCGGCCGAGAAGTTCTGACTCGTCACCTGAAGACTGGAAATCGTCGCTTCCAGCCGATTTTGGTAGGACCCATAATTTGCACGAGCGGTTGCGACAGCGCTGATCGCACTATCGATATTCCCCAATGCGCTTTGGGCATTGGCCGCCGTGGACACGTTGACAGAATCCAGACCAATTGATGTAAGGTCAAGCGCCGACAGGGCCACATTCAGCGTATTGTTCGCTCCACTCTTAAACCCCACTTGAAGCGAGAAGCTGAGGGCCGATCCGCTTAACAATGACGTTCCATTAAACTCAGTGACAGAGGCAATCCGGTCGATTTCCGAGCGCAATTGAACGAATTCTTGATCGACATACGACCGCTCAGTCGTGCCTACCGTACCGTTGGCCGACTGTGAGGCCAACTCTCGCAGCCGCGACAAGAGGTTGCCGATGGTTTGCGCCGAGCCGTCAGCAATCTGGGTCAGACTGATACCGTCGTTGGAATTCCGGCTGGCTTGGTTAATGCTCGCAATATGTGCGCGCAATGTTTCCGACACCGCCAGACCGGCGGCATCGTCAGCAGCTCTGGTAATACGAAGACCGGACGACAATCGTTCGACCGATCCCTGCAGCGCATTGGTGCTGTTGGCTAAATTATTTTGAGCCGCAATCGATGCGATGTTGGTATTAACTACAAGCGACATGACATCCTCCGTGAACCTGAATGACTAGCTTCTGGGCTCCTCAGCATCCATGCCAAAGAGTGTAGCGAGCCGGCGTCTTTCCCTTTCACCCCCTTTTCGACCCCGAATCACTGTGACGGCCTCTTTATCGGCACGTCGTGGTACGGACTTGAGTAGAAAGTTAGGCAGCGTAAGGAGTTAGAGAGACATCGCCCAACCGTACACAACGGAGAACAAGTGGTGCTGTCCAGCTATCCAGGAAGGCGAGTCAGGACTTCATATTCGAGTATATCGGTCACTCCGACCCAATCCCTCATATCCCTGGCCATCAGCATACGGGCGACCCAACTTACCAGCGGATGTGCTTCACCGGGCTCCGATTGAGCGGGCTTGCCTTCCAAGCATTCGAGGTAGTCGGCCAGCCTTCCCAACCATGCATCAAAGAACGCGTCGGGCATGTGTCCGGAACGGAACTGATCCACGAGAGACGCCCCATCGGATTTAAGGACTGCCGCATACCGATTCATGGTCTCATCAACGCCTTTCAATACCTGATCCATCGATTGGGTCATCACCTGAACGCATCCAATCTCTGATCCGACTTGCGCCAGCAGGGTATGGGTCAGATCGCGGTCCGTGAGCCGCCGATTGCCTATTTGCAAGAAGGTGACGATGCGTCCCCTGGCATGGGCCTTGTCGCTGACCTGCGCAAGAACTTCCATGAGCGGGATCCAATCACTGACCGTCCATTGCTCATCATCAAGCGTGACCTGCATGATTGTCTCCTGATTAAGGCATGAGAAGCGGAATTCTTTCTGAAAGCGGACGGGCCCTCCCTTGAGCGGAGAGGCCTTGGCTCGTGTCCAAGTAATCCATGACCCCTCGAAGACGTTGCGCCCAAATCCGATAAGCCCGAGCTTGCTCCTGTGCCATGGCAGACAACTCCATGGCGTCGCCATTGCCTAGCTCACGCAACAACGCAACCGTGATCGGGCCAAACGCCGATGACGACATCGTCATCTCTAGAACCTGTCGGCGGAGAAGCGCGAGCTCTGCCTGAGTGGACTGGAGTCTCTCCACCGGTATCGGACGCCGTCTGCTTAAACGGGCAACTTCAGCCGTTCTTGTCAGAAGATGGCCGACCACCGGTGTCAATTTTTGAAATAGGTGTTGCTGATCCGTCAGATCCGGCGCAGGCTCCTCTATGCTCATTTGGCTGCGACTATGTGTAAAGGTCTCGTACCAATAGGTGCGCCAGAAGGTTCCATACCACTTCGACACCGTATCGACGTGTCCCGCACGTAAGCGATAACACGCCAGCCCATCTTCATCGATGGCGGATTCATAGAGACGGACACCAGTCACATGAGTGGAAAAGAGTCCGAGCCCCAGAACATGCAGGCAGAGTTCGGCCATCTGTTGAGGAACGAGACGGTCCTTACAGGCATGGTGCGGGCAGACCTGGTCGAATCCACAGGGAGCGCATCCAAGGTCCGGCTGCACAACCCAATGTCCCGGTCCATACGGACCCGTCTCATTGAAATCGACATGTCCGACGGATAGGTCGATGACGGGCGTCCCTACACCGACCGCCACATGCATGGGGCCCGTATCATTGGTCAGCAACAATCGGCACTGTGCCAGCACGGCGGCCAGCCTCGGGAGATCGGTCTTTCCTACCGCATCAAGAAGCGTTGCCCTCCCCGCTGCATTGCGATACGCCGCGATCGCTTCGTGGACCGCCCCGGATTCACTCGGTGTGCCAATCAACACAAACATCACGGGAGTCAGTCGACTGATGGCGGCCATCGTGCGGCCGAAAGATTCAGGCCGCCAGGCTTTGATCGCCTCGCTCGCTCCAATCTGGACGGCAATGACAGTTGTGTTACCCTTGCCGATGTGAAGGAACTGCTGGGCCCACTCGATCGCGGCTTTTGTTCTCGAAAGCTGCAACGATGTATGCGGACCAGGGCCACTCCCGCCGAGTGCATAGATATCCACGAGGTTAAATCGATTGAAACGGCGATGCTCGTGCATATCGACAAAATAATTAAACCAAGGATTGTGAAGAACCGACGCGCCATCATGCGCCGTCGTCACACCTCGAATGTCGGAGGCGCCGATATAGGCCGTCAGCAATCCGCTCCGCCGATTGAACGTTAAATTAATGACGCGATCATAGTGTGCGTCGGCAAGGGGCTTGGCCCACGAGGACATCTCACGATAGAGCGTGACCACATCCTTTCCCATGACTCGACTTTCATTGATGAGACCTTGAAAATCGTAGGCCAAGACATGGCGGACACCCGGCAGCAAGGCCGCCATGGCGGCGAAGGTTTTATCGACGACGAGATCGATCTGTACGCCGGGCCATTCATGCATGAGGCGCCCCAATAAGGGAATGGTCTGAACGAGATCTCCCATCCGCGTAATGTTGATGATAAGGACCTGTTTCGTCATAAGAGATCGCGAGTCTCCATGCGATATTCGTCCAGCATCAGGATCAGCAGATCTTCACGGCTGAGCATGGCGGACACACCGCGTTTCCGAATACGGAGCGCGACGTCCTTGAGTTCGACTCGCTCTTGAGACCCAAATTGAGCGAGGACGGGCACCAATTCAGGCGCCGCATCACTTCGCCCCATGAGCGTGGCCGCGCGCCGCTCCCCTTGCAAAATGGCGCCGACGCGATCCGGTTGGCTGACCCCCATCTGCGTCAAGAACTGTCGCATACGATGATCATAGGTATGCTCGGCCAATACTCGCTGCCGAGCTGCGTCAGCCATTTGTCTTCGCCCGATCTCATCGCGAAGCCAATGGCGTACAAGGAGCGCCAGATCATCGGGCCGACTAAACGTAAGGATCTGTTCCTTTGTGAAGACCTCCGGCAAGAGCGTACGATCATCGGCAATTTGGAAGGCCCCGCAGGCGGCGAGTTCAAACGTTCGCGGATTGACACAATCCCCATCCGGGTCCAACCCCTCACCGGTCCATGAATGAAGATTAATATTGACCTTCGTCCCGTTGAATACCTTCACACAGGTATCCGTATCGATTCGCGCTCCGCCCCGTTGCAAGACACCCGTCAGTGACGTCACGCCATCCCATTCATTCCCCCACAGTTTGAACGCCCATTCATTCGTGAGAAGACGAGGAAGCAGACCCCTGCGATTGGCATAGCCGGCTCCTACAAAGGAGACATCAGCGCTCAACGCAGTTTGATCGTCAGGAGTCAGGGACAAAGGGCAATGGATGGAAGGGTCCGCCGCCATCGGCAAATAACTCACCTGCTTCGCTCCGGCATAACGCAGCGCATCCTCACACGGCTTCTTTTGAATCACGAACCAATGATCATATCCGGCGGCGACCTGCTGCCAGTAGGTCAGATGTCGATAATTTTCGACAAACCACATCGCAGTCACGAAGTTCTTCTTGCGCATATGTTCCAGCAGCGGCAAAGTCATCGGCGCTTGCGCCAAGGCCAGCACCACATCAGGCGGATCTTCCGCAATACGCGCGAGTGTGAGTTGTCCTAACAAGTCGGCGAGCCGACTTTGCAGGGTCAGACGATGCCGTACATCCTTGAGACATGCCATCACGTCATAGCTGGCCTGATGGATACTATGGTCGATCCAAGTCACACGGTGCCCTAGTCGTTCAAGGGCGGCGGCGGCATATTTTGCGATAGGCAGCGATCCGCCGTAGATCGGCCCCACGACAGCCACATGGATCTGTCCTCCCGCCTGAGCAGATACCTGTTGCCGGATCTTCCGTTCGAGATTGGCATGCACAAGTGCGTGAAGGGCAGCCGCCGGGGCATAGGTTAGGAACCGCAAGGGGGAACCTATGGCGACTAGCGATGAGGCCATGCGTTCGATAGAACTCCATAGCCATTCCACATCGTTCATCCAGCTATCCAATTCCCGCACCATGCATACATCGTGTAACTCGTTCAGGTCGGGCACAATCACCCCGATGGTAGTGCCGCGCGAGATACGGGCTCGTAACGCTTCGACGTGATACAGCAACCCCACGCCGAGGACGATGAGGACCTCGCCGGGTCGACAGACAGCGGCCTGCGCCGTGGCCCACGCCTCCGCTTCTCGCCGGGGATCGTACGCACTATGGAGAGACCGGCCGGCAACCGTCGCCGTCGGTTGCCCATTTCGCGCAGGGATGATGTTGAATGCGCCGCCTCGCGACTCACGCAGGGCTGCCGCAAGCGCTGGATCCTTCGATGCTATCACCGCAAGATTCTTCTCAAACATATTCATGAGACGGCGCCTTCAAAGACAGGGGACGATGCAGACGACGCCACACGTCTTCGCGCGGCTCACCGGAATCCTCAAGTACGCCGTTTATCGTCTGGTACCCACCCCAGCGATCCAAATGACTCTGCCCAAGGGACCACCCGTTACATTCTTCAGCCCGTCCATCTACAATCAACCGCACGCTTTCGGCAATCGGCCACCTGTCAATCTGGTCCACTCCCACGCCTTCTCGCCCCTCGCCCCTTGCCTCTCGCTCTGGCGTAGGCTTCGCTTGCCACGTCCAATGTCCTTCACCATAAGGACCCGTCTCATGGACACGTGCCTGAGCAAAGTAGAATCCCATCGCGCGTGCCCCGACCGCAGTGCCGAGATGCAACGGGCCGGTGTCGCTCCCAATCACCCATTGACAGCGGCTGAGTAGCGCAGCGGTTTGGATCAACGTCGTCCGTCCGGTCGCATCCCAGACACGGCCTAGGCAGAGGGAAGACAGTCCATCTTGAATCCCGCAGGCACGTTCGCGTTCCCCCTCGCTGCCGATCAGGACGACTTGCCCGTCTCGGCTGGCATTGAGAAACACGCGGATCCATTCGCGCCAAATCGTCGGCGGTACGCACCGTGCCGCATCGCCGGCGCCGACGACGACAGCGACCCAAAGCCCTTCTGTTATTCCAATTGGCGATAAGTCATCTGACACGATCGTCGGCGGGATACTGAGATGTGGCGCCGTCCCAGTCGGCACGACCCCGCACAGTCCGCAAAAGACATCGGCAAGATGCACCCGATTCCGGTCGCGATTGCGCGCCACGCCGCGCAGATATTCCGCCCAAGGTGGAAGATCTTTGGTCAATGGACCATGATCTCCCGGACCCATGACATGCCGGCTCATAAGTGTTGCAAGGAGCATCGACCGACTATGCTGATTGAGATTAAATGCCGCGGTATACGGCGTTCGAATGACCATTTTAAAATAGGTCTCAATCTCAGTAAGCGTCTCTTCGCGAGCAGATGCCCACCGATCGGCCCACATGCGCCAGCGCTCGACTTCCCA
>DATEPO010000237.1:0-4559 GCA_035273145.1 Nitrospiraceae bacterium | reverse complement strand
CGGCTCGAAATAGAGACGATCGGAAATGTCATAGTCTGTGCTTACCGTCTCCGGATTGCAATTGACCATGATCGTCTCGATGCCTTCTTCACGGAGAGCAAATGCGGCATGGACACAGCAATAGTCGAACTCGATTCCCTGCCCAATTCGGTTTGGTCCGCCGCCCAGGATCATCACTTTCCGGCGATCCGTCGGCCGCGCTTCGCACGTTCCTTCATACGTCGAGTACAGATACGGCGTCTTCGCCTCAAATTCCGCTGCACAGGTATCCACACGCTTGTAGGTGACGTGGGGTCGTCGGTCCTTATCGCCCGGCGCCATTCGCCACCGCGTGATCTCTTCCTTGTTGACCCCCGTCAATTGAGCAATCCGGTGATCGGAAAATCCCAGCTCCTTGGCTTCACACAGCAAGGCGGGTTCAAGATCCGGGGCTCGAGGTTCGAGCAGTCGGCCCGCCGCATCCGTGAGACGACTTTCAAAGTCTATGAGCTCACGGATTTGGTCCAGGAACCAATGATCGATCTGCGTGAGCGCATACAATTCATCGATCGTCATGCCTAACCGCATCGCATCCACCAGGTGCCAGAGTCGGTCAGGCCGAGGCGTACGCAGGGCCGTGATAATGTTGGCTCTGATGTCATCCTGTTTGTCCACTGCCGGAAGCGCCTGGTCGAGACCATGCACCGAGACGAATCCATAGCGGTCCACTTCCAAGGAGCGGATGACTTTCTGGAGCGCTTCTTTGAACGTCCGTCCGATGGCCATCGCCTCGCCGACTGATTTCATTTGAGTCGTCAAGGTCGAATCGGCGCCGGGAAACTTTTGGAAGGCGAACCGCGGCATCTTCACGACCACATAATCGATGGTCGGCTCAAATGATGCCTTGGTCACACGCGTAATGTCGTTGGTGATTTCGTCGAGTGTATAGCCGACCGCCAACTTCGCGGCGATCTTCGCGATGGGAAAGCCGGTGGCTTTCGACGCCAGCGCCGAACTCCGCGAGACTCGCGGATTCATTTCAATGACGACCATTTCCCCGTTTTTGGGATCGATGCCGAACTGAATATTGGATCCGCCGGTATCGACGCCGATTTCGCGAATGATCCGCACCGCGGCATCGCGCATCACTTGGTATTCTTTATCGGTTAAAGTCATGGCCGGCGCAACGGTAATACTGTCTCCGGTATGGATTCCCATCGGATCGAAATTTTCGATCGGGCAGACGATGACGACATTATCTTTGAGATCCCGCATGACTTCGAGTTCGAATTCCTTCCACCCGATCACGGAACGTTCGACCAAGATTTCACCGACCGGGCTCATGGCCAACCCCCAGTCGACATACCGCTCGAACTCTTCCCTATTATAGGCAATGTTGCCTCCGGTACCGCCCATGGTGAAAGACGGACGGACGATGGCCGGAAATCCGACGCGTTCCAACACGCGGGTCGCCTCATCCCGGCTTCGCGCCGAACCACTATCCGGTGTCTTCAACCCGATCCGCCGCATTGCCTCCTTGAATGCCTCGCGATCTTCGGCTTTGTGAATCGCCTCGGCCGACGCGCCGATCAATTGCACATTATATTTCGCCAATACACCCTGCTTGGCCAATCCGACCGCAACATTCAGCGCCGTCTGTCCGCCCATGGTCGGTAAGAGCGCATCCGGTCGCTCCCGTTCAATCACCCGCTCGACCACTTCCAACGTGATCGGCTCGATATAGGTGCGATCGGCCAGTTCGGGATCGGTCATGATCGTGGCCGGATTACTGTTGATCAAGACGACCCGGTAACCTTCTTCCCGCAGCGCCTTGCACGCCTGCGTGCCTGAATAATCGAACTCGCACGCTTGGCCGATGACGATGGGGCCGGAGCCGATCAATAAGATGGTATGGATATCTGTTCGTTTCGGCATGATCCTTACAATGTTAATGTTCGCATGCGTAATCTACTCGCACTGCAATGCGCTACCCCGTTTTCGGCATGGGGATGAGAACCGGCGGGGCGGATGGAATCGGCGTACGATCCGGCAGCCCGCCGTCGTGGTAATAGTGCAAGGCATCGGGAAGCCAATTTTCGATCTGGTTGATACGCGTGACGTCCGAGGGGTGAGTCGATAGGAACTCGGGAATCGCCGCCTGGGAGCGAAAACACAATTTACCGATTAATTGTTTGGGGCATCCGCTCATGCGTTCCCAGAATGGAACCGCTTCCCGTGGGTCGTAACCGGCTTGGGCCATCAAGCGAAGCCCGATATAATCCGCCTCCGATTCCTGCCGCCGGTTGAACGGCAACGACACGCCGATACCGTAGGCGCTCATCGCGCCCATGGCCACACCGGGATCGACCTTCCCGGAAGCAGCCCCGGCAAGCGCTCCGAGTTGAGCGATTTGTTCGAGGATGCCGCGGCTGATCCGCTCGGCGCCGTGCCGTTGCAGTGCATGCGCCACTTCATGTCCCATCACCGTCGCCAATCCTGCTTCCGTTTTCGTATACTTCAAAATTCCGGTGAATACGGCCACTTTCCCACCGGGAAGGGCAAACGCGTTGACCATCCTATCGTCCTGAATCACCGCAAACTCCCAATGATACTCCGGCCGGTTGGCCACGGCCGCAATGCGATCGCCCACGCGATGAACCATTTCATTGATCTCAGGATTTTCATTCAATCGTGCCTCACGTAAGACCTCATGAAACGCTTTCACGCCCATCGAGATCTCTTTGTCTTCCGAAAAGAAGATCAATTGATCACGCGCGGTGCCGGGCGCGCGATAACAGGCGGAGAGCGCGCTGCCGAACCCTGAACAGAGGCACGCCGCGGCCGTCATTCGCAGACCCAGTTGCAAAATCGTACGGCGACCGACGGACTCGGCTGCAAGCCGATCCCACATATCACCGCTGCCATATCCCACTCTTGCCTCCGGCCTGTTCTTCTTCACTCGTCGGTTCTGGCCCGCTCGCCTCGCACCTCTACCTGCACCTTCTTATGTCACGGCATCCACAGATACATGAATTGCGGCGTCCCACCACGGAACATGGCCGTGAGATCGAGATTGGCCAATGATAAGACGTTGCCCGACCCGCCGAGGAGTTGGGAGTAGATATTGTTTTTATATTCACCCGGTCGACGGTACGTCACGATGCTGGCTTTTTCTATACCGGCTTCGCGCTTCGCCAACTCAATCGCATCGTCCAGGTATCCGATCCCATCAGTTAAGCCGAGCGCTGTCGCTTGCTCTCCTGAATAAATCCGTCCATCGGCAAACTTTCGGATGTCGTCCGGGGTCAGATTTTTTCGACCTTCATGAATGACCGTGAGAAACCGCTCATAGAACGACATGATGACCGTGTGAAACATGGTACGCTCCTCGTCCGTCATTGCGCGGAAGGGCGATCCCATATCTTTTCGCGGCCCGGAGGTAATCGTATTCGCCTCAAGGCCGACTTTTTCCAATAGGCCGCGCGCGTTCACCGTCATCATAATTACGCCCAGGCTACCTGTGACCGACGAGGGATGCACCATGACCTTATCGGCTGCCATCGCGACATAATAGCCGCCGGATGCCCCGACATCCATGATCGAGGCAATGACGGGAATTTTGCGCTTAAGTTTAAAGCTCTGGAGTTCGTGATAAATGATGTCGGATGCCGTCACGGTACCACCTGGACTGTTGATCCGCAGCACCAATGCTTTGATATGCGGATCGTTCACGGCTCGATTCAGTTGCTCCTTGATCTGTGCCACCATACTGGGATGATCGACTAACCCCTCGCTCTCATTGGAACTGATGACGCCTGAGAGATCCATCAGTAAGACTTTGTCGGCGCCGCTGCCGCTGACCCGTTTTTCTTCAATCGGCGCCGGCCCCGGCAACAGATTGACGGTAATGCATCCCGACAACAGCGATGCGCTCACCGCCGCTACAATTCCGTTCCACCACGGTCTCTTAGGCATGTGTGTTCTCCATCATAGTCACGAATTGATCGAACAGATAGGCCGAATCGTGCGGACCCGGCGAAGCTTCGGGATGATATTGCACAGACATGATCGGTTGATCCAACCACACCATGCCTTCAATCGAGTCGTCGTTCAAACTCATATGGCTGATCGTGACCCTCCCATACGGTGTATCGATCATGGGAGCTTCCGGCGCATTGCGATCGAGATCCGGAATCTGCACGGCGAAGTTGTGATTCTGCGATGTAATCTCCACTTTTCTCGTCCGGAGATCCATCACCGGATGATTGGCGGCATGGTGACCGAATTTGAGTTTTTTCGTGTGCATGCCCGCGGCTAACCCCAGCAGTTGATGTCCCAAACAAATGCCGAGCATCGGCGCATGACCGATCAAAGATCGGATCGCCTTGACCGCATAGGGCACGGCTTGAGGATCTCCCGGACCATTCGAGAGAACAATCCCCTCCGGCTTGAGCGCTTTAACCGATTCCGCCGGCGTTGACGCCGGCACGACGGTCACGGCACATCCTACATCGATGAGCCGACGAAGAATATTTTGCTTCACGCCGAAATCGTAGACGACGACATGAGGGCGTCTCTCA
>DATEPO010000236.1:0-3162 GCA_035273145.1 Nitrospiraceae bacterium | reverse complement strand
AAGGACTCGTCCGGTCTATCTTCGATCGCAAAGCCTTCGTACGTCACACCACCGACCGCGTTGGGGTTGGTGTTCGTGCTCGGTAGCGCTGAAGTGACTGCCGCCAGCTCCACTCCGGGAATTGCGTTCAGGCGCCGCAGCAACTCACGCTGAAAGGTGGCTCTGCGACCCACATCGTGATACGGGTCGTTTGCCTCCTCGTTAGGATTCGGCAGCTGTATGTTTGCCGTCACCACTCGAGTCGGATTGAACCCTGGGTTTTCCTGCAAGAGATTCCGCAGCGTACGCAGCAGCAAGCCGGCGTCAATCATGAGGATGACCGCAAATGCCAGCTCAGAAACGATGAGGACATTCCGCAAGCGGCCGGTCTTCGTGCTGTAGCCGGACCCGCGACCGCCTTCGCGAATGGCCGAGGACAGAGTGACCTTTGCCGAATGAAACGCGGGGGCAAGCCCAAACACCAAGCCGGTGAGAGTGGAAACCAGCAGCGCGAACGCCAGCACCACCCAGTCGATTCGTACTTCGTTGAGTCGGGGAACGTTCGCTGGCACGAAGCGCACGATGAAACCCAACGTACCCACCGCAGTGGCGATCCCCGCGGCACCGCCGATGAGCGACAGCAGCATGGACTCGGTCACCATCTGGCGCACCAAACGGCCGGGGGTGGCTCCCATCGAAAGCCGCAGCGCCATCTCTTGTTGTCGCCCCGAAGCGCGCGCCAAGAGGAGATTGGCGATGTTCAGCGATACGATGAGAACGATCAGAATGACCGCGCCCAGCACGACCAGGAGCATGGGCCGAACATCTCCCACCAACGATTCCTGCAATGGTTGAATCTCAATCGTCCATTGCGCCTGTGCCGGGTAATCGCCGGGAAAGGCGTGGCGTAACTCGGCAGCCATCGCCGTGAGCCGCGCCTGAGCTTGGGCCAGTGTCAGGCCAGGCTTCAGTCGTCCGATTGCATTGACCAGGACCCGGGTACCGCGCATCGGCTTGGGAAAGGGCTCGCCGATGAATCCGGCGGCGCCAAACACCTCCACGTCGCCGGAAACCGTCGGTCCCGGATGGCGAAATGCAGGCGGCAGCACCCCAATGATCGTCGCGGGATCATTGTCGAGCCGGAGGATACGCCCGACGATGTTCGGATCGGCGCCGTAGGCGCGGCGCCAGAGGCCATCGCTGATCACGACCTCTGACGCAAAACCAGGCGCAAAGTCCTGCGGGCCAAAGAGTCGTCCCACTTGCGGAGTGACGCCCAGCAGAGAGAAGTAGCTGAAGCTGCCATTGACCCCCTCGACACGTTCGGGTTCTCGGCCGCCAGTTACATCCTCGCTCCCCTCGAAGATTGGGGTGACATCTTCGAATACGCCCGCTCGTTTCTGCAGGTCCTCCAACTCGGGCTCGGAAAATCTGACGTCTCGCAGTCCGACACCGGGTTCATTAAAGAACACTCGTACCAAACGATCGGGATCGCGGTAGGGCAAAGCACGCAGCAACACCGCATCCACGATGCTGAAGATGGCCGTGTTGGCTCCAACGCCCAGCGCCAGCGTCAGGACCGCCACGATCGTGAGCGTCGGCTTCTTGATCAGCATGCGCACACCGTAGCGAACATCCTGGCCAAGCTCGGACACAAAGCGTGTCATTCAAATCTCCTATTGACAGTTGGAACGGATTGACCCCACAGATATCGATCCTGATTTCGCCAGGGCGCGTTAGCGTCACAGTACGCACGATTCGATCACCTCAGTCAGCCGGCGGGAGTACAGCCGGCTCGCCTGCAATCGAGTCCCATCCTGCAAGGTGACGATGTATTCGCCATGAGCCCATGGTATCAGATCTTTGATACGGTCGATGTTGACGATTGCCGAGCGATGAATGCGAACGAACGCGCTGGAATCCAGGCGTCTTTCAGCTTTGGCCATGCTCGCACGCACGAGGAGAGAGTCGCCACGGGCGTGTACACGGACGTAATTGCCAGCGGCTTCAATCCAATCAACGTCCGCTAGTCTCACGAACAGCAGCCGCTCGCCAGACCTCGCAAGCACGTGGGATACATGACGCCCTGAGTTGCTTTGCGCCCTGCCATCGAAGGCGACCGAGCCAACGTTCCGACGCGACTGTTGCACGTGGTGACGGACGCGCGTGAGTGTTATTTCGAATCGTGTTCTGTTGACTGGTTTGAGGAGAAAGTCGAGTGCGCGAACGTCGAAAGCCTTCACGGCGCTCTCTTCTGCCGCCGTTACGATCACGAAGGCTGGTCGCCAGGACCCGTCACCGTCAGGCGACTCTCCGCCATCACGGCTCATCGACTCGAGGAATTCAAAAGCTCCGCCGGTCAGCGACTGGACGTCGAGAAAGACAATATCCGGCTTCTCATCAGCTATTGAGGCGAGCGCTTCGGCACTCCCGGAACCTTCGACGACGACATGAAAGTCGTGTTGATTCGCGAGGAGCGATCGAATGTGCTCACGGCCGCCGTGATCAGTGTCCAGGATGGCGGCACGGACCCGCTCGACATCGGTGATCACGTTGTCGCTGTCCTCGGAAGCGTTGCGCTGCTGTAACACCCGCATCACGGCTTCAGCCAAAGCAGCAACACTGGAGCTGACGTGAATGGGCGCCGGTAAGTGACGGGGGCTTCGGCTGCCCGGTAGTACTCCACTCCTATCAAGTCCCCTGGAGGTACGTCCAAGCCTACCGACCGCAAGCCGTTCACGTACACGTTCAACTGTGAAGCGACGTCTACTTCACCTATCACTCGGCCGTCGCGGAGGAGATTAGTGAATCCACGAAGGTGCCGCCGGAGGACATCGACGAGAGGCAAATCTCCGTCCGTTGCCAACTCGGATTCTGTAATGAACTGACCGGCTGCGGCATGGATGCGTCGATATTCGAATTCTGCTCGGCGGGACTCTGCCGCGGACGTTGGAGGCGACACACGTCGGGGAGGCGGCGGCACCGACTGATCGCTGGAGCCAGCTACGGCAGGAGACGGCGCAGGGTCGGCCGGTCGTCGCGTCCCGGCGCAGCCGATCGCACCCAGCAGAGCTCCCACCGCGAAGACATCGGCGATGGTTGAGGGAGTGAATAAGTGTTTCTTCATCGTCAGTTATGAAGTCAGATCTGGACGCCGAGCGGCTGACTCCACGCTGTAGCAAT
>DATEPO010000235.1:0-9030 GCA_035273145.1 Nitrospiraceae bacterium | reverse complement strand
CCCTGGCGAGCCCATGATAACCATGATGTTGATCTGTCATAATATGAGCATCAGGGCTGACGTTCTCGCGTATGATCTCTTTCAAATTCTTGCCGGTCACACGAGACACCACATGAAATGATCGGACCTGACCGCCACGCTGCAATAATGTAAACACTGGCTTCTTGTGGGCTTTGGAGCCCTGCTTACCGTGTCCCATGCCGCCGATATACGTTTCATCGGCCTCAACAATACCATCCAACTTCTCAGTGAATGGATTTTGTTTCATCGTGTGGCGTATGCGATGGGCCATAAACCACGCCGTCTTGTACGTCACCCCTAACATGCGATGCAGTTGATGGGCGCTCATACCCTTTTTCGATGCACAAAGTAGGTGAAAAGCTCCGATCCATTTCGTAAGCGGGATATGTGAGCCTTCAAAAATGGTCCCAAGAGTCACGGTGAATTGCTTACGGCATGTTCCGCACTTTAAGACGCGGCGGCCTGTCTTCGTCGGTTTGAGCCGGTAAATCTTTGCCGTTCCTTTGCAATGGGCGCATACTGGACCGCTAGGCCATCTGATTGCTTCAAGGAATTCATGGGCTTGCGCTTCATTGTGTATATAACCCGACTTGAATACGTTGCGGTCCATAGAGCACCCCCATTAATAGGGAATACTCTAGGCCGGTCATATTGGGTTTGTCAAGTATATAATCGTCCACTTTAGATACATTTATCCCGGATTGTCTTTATGTCATTAGAAAATAATGTTTTTAGTTGACATCGTCTGGGAGGCGGGTATACTTCTGGCGGAAAGTGGGAGAAAGTGGAGGAAGATGGTATTCACGATTTCGAGTCTGATTATGGCCATGTTCCCGTCTTGGTGGAAGAGGTCATGGCAGGACTTCATTGTCGAACGGGTGGTGTGTATGTCGATTGCACGGTCGGGCAGGGAGGGCTGGTTGCCAGAATTCTTCACGCGGTCGGTCCAACTGGAACCGTCATTGGCATCGACCGCGATGAGGAAACGCTAGGCATGACTCGTGAGCGGCTCAAACCTTTTGCGATGCAATTAAGGTTGATTCATGGAAACTTCGCGGACATTCAGCGGCATGTGCGCGCGGCCGGTGTATCGGGCGTCGACGGCATTGTGTTTGATCTCGGCCTCTCTTCCGTTCAGTTGGACGATACCGCTCGCGGCTTCAGCTTTCTGGCGGAAGGGCCTCTCGATATGCGTATGGATCGAAGCGGTGGGCCGACGGCGGCTCAATTGCTCGAACGGCTGTCGGAAACGGAACTCTCCAACGTGATCTTTCAGTATGGTGAAGAGCGATATGCGCGCCGGATTGCGCGCTCAATTGTCCGGGCTCGTGAGCGAGCACCGTTGCAGACCACCGCCGATCTCGTCTCTGTGATCCGAGGGGCGATTCCCGCATCCTATCGGCATGGCCGCATTCATTTTGCGACTCGCACATTTCAAGCATTACGGATCGCGGTGAATGGTGAACTGGATGTCTTGACGCCTGCATTTAAAGACGCGGCCGGCATGCTGGCTCCAGGGGGACGTCTTTGTATCATTTCCTTTCATTCCCTCGAAGATCGCATCGCCAAACAGACTATTCGAGACCTATCGCAAGGCCCTGAACCGTTACTTATCAGAATGACCAAAAAGCCGGTGATCGCTTCCGACCGTGAAGTGGCCGCCAATCCGCGTTCGCGCAGCGCAAAATTAAGAATTGCTGAACGGCTCCCTCAACGGAGGTGCGCATGAAAACACTGACCGCGTTGGCGGTATTGTCTGTCCTGCTTCTGTATGTATGGGAGCGGGTGGATGTGGTCCAGGTCGGGTATCACATCGAACAGCTCAAGTCGAAGAAAGTCGCGTTGGAGCGCGAGCGGGATGAGCTGCGCTTAAAAGTCTCGACACTCACATCGCCGGACCGCATTGCAAAAGCTGCTACTGAAAAACTCGGCATGCTGCCCCCGCAACAGGGTCAGGTGCGGTTAGTGAGGCTGGAACCTGAATTGCCCATGAAAGGCCAAATCGTCGCCATGGAGTTGAAGCTTGCGAAGCACGAACCGGTGCGAATGGCGCCATGACCACATCTGATCCTCTTCGTTGCCGACGGGTCTTTACGGCTGTCCTGCTGGTGCTGGGCTTCGGCGGCATTCTGGCCAGGCTGTTTTTCTTGCAAGTCCTGCATGCCGCTGAGTTGACGGCCAAGGCGGATCGCCAGCATCAAAAGACCGTGACTGTTGAGGGAGGGCGCGGCACGATCGTGGATCGGCAGGGAAAAATCCTGGCCGTCAACATGGACGTGCCGTCGGTCTTCGGCATTCCTACCTCACTCAATAACCCAGCGGCAGTGGCTCACGATCTGGCCCGAGTGCTTCATGTTCGGCCTGACGACATTGAACGGAAATTGAAGCAAGAGCGGCATTTTGTCTGGATCGCTCGAAAATTGGACCCCGAGCAGGGACGCCAACTCGAAGCGCTGTCGCTGAATGGCATCGGGATCGTATTGGAAGGGCGCCGGTTCTATCCAAATGGCGCCTTGCTCTCTCATGTTTTAGGATTTGCCGGCATGGATGGCCAGGGGCTCGAAGGCCTCGAGCGGCGTTATGACCCGTATTTGAGCGGCGAGAAACAGTTCGTCGTGCTCCAGCGGGATGCACTGGGCCGAACGGTATTCCCCAAAGGAATCAGTGAACGAGCCCCGGCGCCGGGTCATAGTTTGACATTAACCATTGATGAATTTGCGCAGTATGTCGCCGAAAAAGAATTGGATGATGCCGTGACGGCGGCTCGGGCAAAAGGTGGCATGGCCATTGTCATGGAACCGAAAACCGGCGCGATTCTGGCGATGGCACTCAGTCCGAAATTCGACCCGAACGCCATGTCAGGGATGCCGTCTGATCGATGGCGGAATCGCATCATCACCGATGCCTATGAGCCCGGTTCGACGATGAAAGTGGTCGTTGCAGCAGCGGCATTGGAAGAGCGAGTGATGACGCCAGACTCGCTGATTTACGGTGAGAATGGGCGTATGGAAATCGCTCGGACCGTGATTCACGATCATGAAAAATCAGGGTGGATGACCTTTGCGGAGGTCATTCAGAAGTCCAGCAACATTGGCGCGGCAAAAATCGCCATGCAACTTGAAGAAGCGCGGCTCTATCGCTATATCAAAGCATTCGGATTCGGCGAGAAATCGGACATCGATCTGCCGGGAGAAATGGCCGGGCTCATGAAAGAGCCCAAAGCCTGGGGGCGGCGCTCATTGGCCTCCATTGCGATGGGACAAGAGATCGGGGTCACTCCGTTACAGTTAGTCACGGCCATCTCTGCCGTCGCGAATGGAGGATGGTTGATGAAACCCTATGTCGTGTCCGAGATTCGCGATGCCGGCGGCCATTTGGTGGGGCGAATCGAACCGCAAGTTCGGCGCCGTCCGATTTCATCCGCCACGGCTCGCACTCTGACGGATGTTTTGGAGGGTGTGGTGACGATCGGAACGGGGCGCAAGGCCGCGGTGCCGGGTTATCGTGTGGCGGGAAAAACGGGGACCGCGCAAAAGATCGATACACATACGGGAGCGTATTCGTCCACCTTGCTGGTCGGGTCCTTCGTCGGCTATGTCCCCGCAGAGGACCCACGGTTAGCCATTGTCGTTGTGATCGATGAGCCAAAGGGTGAAGCCTGGGGCGGTGTCGTGGCGGCGCCCGTGTTCAGGCGGATTGCCGAGCAAGTCTTGCCGCATCTTGGTGTGTCACCGCAAGAGCCCGTCAAATTGGCCTTGGCGTCCGCTGTCGGTCGTGTTTTTGCGACTAAAAAGGGCTGATGCTTTGATGACCTTGGACGACCTCATTGCCCCATTAGAAAAGCAAGGAGAAGTGACGCAGCAGCGCGGCGAGGGGCACATTCATATCACCTCGCTGGCGGATGACTCTCGACAGATCACGCCCGGAACTCTCTTCGTCGCAGTCAAAGGGGAGCGGGCCGACGGTCATGCCTATGTGCATCAGGCGGTAGCGGCCGGCGCGGCGGCGCTCGTCGTGCAAGATGCGGCGGTTGTGCGTGATCAGCCGGTACCGACGATTGCAGTGCGCGACTCCCGTCGAGCATTGGGTCTATTGGCGGCCCGCTTGCTCAACGATCCATCCATGCATCTGCGCATGATCGGTGTGACGGGTACCAACGGCAAGACGACCACGACCTACCTTGTTAAAGCCTTGCTTGAATCGGCGAAACGACACGTCGGCTTGATTGGTACGGTGTCGTATGAGATCGGTTCCGAGCGTATCGATGCCTCGCATACCACACCGGGGGCCGTTGAGCTGCAGCAGCTTTTGGCTCGCATGGTGGAAGCCGGAATGGATGCGGTGGCGATGGAAGTCTCGTCACATGCCTTAGCCATGGAACGCACAAGTGGGTGTGAATACGACACGGCCGTCTTCACTAATCTCACGCAAGATCACCTCGACTATCACCGGACGATGGAGGAGTACTTCAAATCGAAGTTGCGCTTGTTTACCGGCTTAACGACGACGGGAAAGAAGTCTGGCCGCAAGCGAGCCATCGTGAACGCCGACGATCCGTGGGCTTCTCGCATCACACAAGCCTGCCCCGTGCCGGTGTGGACCTATTCAATTCGCGAGGCCTCCGACATTCGAGCCCACGATGTTCGTCTCTCGGTCAATGGCACGACGTTTCGGGCGGTGACGCCAAACGGCGACTGTCAGATCGACAGCCTACTGATCGGCGAGCACAATGTCTCTAATGCCTTGGCAGCAATTGGCGTGGGGCTGAACGAAGGGTTGTCGTTGGACATCATTCGTGAAGGGATTCGTGCTGTGCGCAATGTGCCCGGACGCTTCGAGCGCGTCGAAGCGGGACAAGACTTCACCATCGTCGTAGATTATGCGCATACGGAAGATGCGCTGGTTCGCCTCTTGACTGCCGCACACGCACTTAAGACGGGGCGCATCATTACCGTATTCGGCTGTGGCGGGGATCGGGATCGGGGCAAGCGTCCGAAGATGGGACGGGCCGCGACGAAACACAGCGATGTCGTCATTCTCACGTCCGATAATCCACGAACGGAAGACCCGATGGCCATTCTCCAAGAAGTAGAAGCGGGCGTGCGCGATGCGCTTGAAGCCGGCCGTGTTCGCTATGAAATGATTCCCGATCGGCGTACGGCGATCGAAACGGCCGTTCGAGAGGCGAAGCGCGGCGATATGGTGCTGATCGCCGGTAAAGGTCATGAAGATTATCAGATCATCGGCAAACAAAAATTTCACTTTGACGATCGGGAAGTGGCGCGAGAAGCGGTCGGAAAGCTTGTCCGATGATCGTGCCGTTTTCTCTTCGCGCCGGTGGAAGCGCCGTGATACGAGCGATATGTCTCTCTTTACGATTGAAGAAGTGTTGGAAGTGACGAGCGCGCGGTTGCTTCTTGGCGACAGCGCGGGATTGCGTCGCAAGATCCGCCGTGTGTGCTCGGACTCGCGAGAGGTTGGATCCGGAGATCTCTTTGTCGCGTTCAAGGGAGAGCATTTCGACGGGCACGACTTCGTCGAGCAGGCGCTGCGAAAAGGAGCCATCGGCGCACTGCTTGAGCGCGGATCAGAGGTTATCTCATTGTTGAAGTCGTGGAGCGAGATTCCTGCTCCATTCATCATGGGAGTGCCTGATGCACTTTTGGCCTATCAACAGCTCGCGACGTACCATCGAAACCGGTTTCAGATTCCCATCGTCGCGGTGACGGGCAGTAACGGAAAGACAACGACCAAAGAGATGGTCGCCCGTGTTCTCGACAAGCGTTGGAAAGTCCTCGTGACGGAAGGCAACTTGAACAATCGTATCGGGGTGCCCCGCACGCTGCTTCAGCTCAATGTTCAGCACGAAGCAGCGGTGATCGAGATGGGTGTGGACCACAAAGGACAAACGACCCGATTGGCCGACATCACTCGGCCGACGATCGGGCTCATTACGAACATCGGACCGGATCATCTCGAGTTTTTCGGCACGATGGAAGCGTCCGCCGAGGCCAAAGGGGAACTGCTGGACCGGCTCGGTTCTGAGGATACCGTCGTGCTGAATGCCGACGATCCGTATTTCGGATATCTGGCCTCACGCGCTCGTTGCCGTGTTGTGTCGTTTGGACTGTCGCCTACTGCACTGGTGCGAGCCACGGAAGTGCAGTCAGATGCAAAGGGCATGTCATTTCGGTTACGCCTTCCCGGCCGAGTCAGGCCGACGCCGGTTGCCTTGCCGGCCCATGGGTTTCACAATCTCTCGAATGCGCTGGCAGCGGCTGCGGTTGGATATGTCTGCGAGTTGAGCGGAGCAAAAATCGCCCAGGGCCTGCTCCATTTTCGGCCGGCCACGATGCGGTCGCAGGTCGAACGGCTCGGCGGCCTCACCGTGATCAACGATTGTTACAATGCCAACCCGGCTTCTATGAAGGCCGCGATCGATATGCTGGCAGACCTTGGAGCCGGCGCTCACACCGTTGCGGTCCTTGGGGATATGTTGGAGCTCGGAGCACAATCCTTGGCATTCCACCAGGAAATTGGCGCTCATGTGGCGGCAGGCGGCATTACGTCTTTGGTAGTCTGCGGGGGCTTGGGTCGAGCGATCGCGGAAGGCGCTCGGGCCGCAGGGATGGCGGACGAACGAATCGCAGAATGCCTGGATGCCCAGGGAGCGATCCCCCACGTTCTCTCGATGGTGCACCCCGGCGATGTGGTGCTCGTCAAAGCCTCACGCGGTATGAGAATGGAACAAGTTGTCGAGGGTTTGCGCATCCGCGTTCCAAAGGCGGCTCAAAAAAAGACGCAGTCGATGGTGGGTAAGGGAGTGAAGCGCTAAGCATGCTGTATCTGTTGCTCTATCCACTGCATACCGAGTTTTCGTTTTTGAACGTGTTCCGGTACTTGAGTTTTCGCATTATCTATGGAGCCGTCACCGCATTTCTCCTCGTCTTTGTCCTGGCGCCCCCGCTGATTCGAAAGCTTCAAGAAATCAAGCTCGGGCAGAATATTCGAGATGATGGGCCGAGCCGGCATCTGACCAAAAGCGGGACTCCCACGATGGGGGGACTCTTGATTCTGTTCGCGGTCATGATCTCGACGATTTTGTGGGCCGATGTGACCAACCGATATGTCTGGCTTGCGCTGCTGGCGACGGCTGGGTTCGGACTCGTCGGATTTGCCGATGATTACATCAAATTTGTCGGCAAGCGATCGAAAGGGCTGACCGCGTCCCAGAAATTCATCGCGCAAGGCACAGTCGCCTTGGCCATCGGGGTGTTCTTTTATTTTCTGCCTGGCTATTCCACGGAACTCAGCGTGCCCTTTTTCAAATCGTTCACGCCGAATCTGGGATGGCTGTACATTCCATTTGCCGTCCTGGTGATCGTCGGCGCCTCGAACGCGGTGAATCTCACGGATGGGCTCGATGGTCTAGCCGTCGGGCCGATCATGATCGCCTCCTTGGCGTACACGGTTGTGGTCTATGTCGTGGGCAATCGGATCACGGCGGAGTATCTCCTGATCCCACACATCGACGGCGCCGGCGAACTCGCTGTGTTCACGGCCGCCATGTTCGGTTCAAGCCTGGGGTTTCTTTGGTTCAACACCTATCCGGCCTCGGTCTTCATGGGGGATGTCGGTTCGCTTCCGTTGGGCGCGGCGCTTGGGACTGTCGCCGTCATCAGCAAGCACGAATTGCTATTGCTCCTAGTCGGCGGCGTCTTTGTCATTGAAGCCATATCGGTCATTTTTCAAGTCGCGTCGTTTAAATCTCGCGGGAAACGGATCTTTCTCATGGCCCCCATTCATCATCATTTTGAGATGAAGGGATGGGAAGAGCCAAAGGTCGTCGTGCGCCTATGGATTATTGCGATTCTGTTGGCGTTGCTCAGTCTGAGCACCTTAAAGCTACGATGATGCAGAGGCTAAAAACCGGTCCCCAACTTCGTTCTCTGCTCGCAAGCGTCCTCAACGTACCCCAGAGGGTACGCCTCCGGCGCTTGATTCGCCTGCGGCCTCGTTGGATGACCGTTTTGAGCATCTGTTAATGAAGGATTCTGATTTAATGATCCCAAAAGAGCTGAAAGGTAAGAAGGTGACGGTCGTTGGACTGGCCAGAAGCGGCGTGGCGGCCGCCCATCTCCTCCACGCGGTGGGGGCGGACGTGACGGTCGCCGATGCGAAGGAGGAGTCCAAGCTGGCTGGTGCTCTGACCCGTCTCGATCGGCGCGCAATCCGAGTCATCGTCGGATCCGGATATGAATCGGCGCTTGATGAGGCGCAAGTAGTCGTCATCAGTCCTGGCGTGCCGACGGGGTTGAGCATCTTGAACAAGGCCAGAGCACGGCATGTGCCGGTGGTCGGAGAGTTGGAGCTGGCCTTTGGATTTCTGAACGCTCCGGTTCTGGCGGTGACCGGCACGAATGGAAAAAGTACGACGGTCACGTTGATTGGGCTGTTGTTAAAGGAATATGGGAAGCGCGTATTCGTCGGCGGGAACCTCGGCACGCCGTTATGCGAGGCGGCGTTGAGCACGTATCGGAGCCGAGCGCAAGAATCGCCCTATGATTATGTGGTCGCCGAAGTGTCGAGTTTCCAGTTGGAGACTATTGTGCGGTTTCGGCCCTGGATCGCGGCGCTCTTGAACATCACACCGGATCATTTGGATCGGTACCCTGCCCTGGCTCCCTACGTCGCCGCAAAGGCGAGAATCTTCGAGAATCAAACGTCGGACGATTATGCCGTGCTCAACCATGATGACGAACGGACGCTCGCATTTCGAACAAGCCTGAAGGCGCATGAACTGGGATTCAGCCGGACGGGCCCGGTGAAGGAGGGCGCTTTTCTGGAAGGCGATCAAGTAGTGCTGAGCTTCAAAGGGCAGCGTCAATCCATTTGCAAGGTTCATGAGATCCGAATTCCTGGCGCGCACAACGTAGCGAATGCGATGGCGGCGTCGATGGTGGCCCACGTGTGCGGATGTCCGCCTGATGTGATGCGTCGCGTCCTCTC
>DATEPO010000234.1:0-12425 GCA_035273145.1 Nitrospiraceae bacterium | reverse complement strand
AAGAGGACGGCATCCTGTTACAGTGCACCGCGTGAATCAGTCATCGCCTATCTCCCATCCTCGCGATCCGTTACATGGAGTCACGCTGGAAACGATCGTCATCCAACTGGTGGCGCGGCATGGGTGGGTCGAGATGGGGCGCCGCATCCCGGTCCGCTGCTTTCTTCACGATCCAAGCATCAAATCGAGCCTGACGTTTTTGCGAAAAACGCCGTGGGCGCGGCAGAAGGTCGAGGCGTGGTTCATCGCCGAGCTTAAGTAACTGTTAGACTCTTACTGAGCTCAATTTGCGGCATGGTTAGAAAGACAACCAGCTTCCTCATTCCAGCCTAGCCATTGGTTTTCTGAGGATGGTACATTCTCTCATGTGCTTTCCACAGCTATTCATTGCACTCCTCACGTTGACGACGGGAATCGCTCATGCGAGTGGTGATCGTTCGCTCTGCGAGGATGCCGCCTCTTCGCAGGCATGGCCGGCCATTCAGTTAGAGCGCATCGCCACAGGTCTGTCACAACCGGTCGGCCTCGTCGCTTCCCGCGACGGCAGCGGTCGGCTCTTTATCGTGGAGCAAACGGGGACGATTCGGATCTGGGGAAAGGGTACGGTTGCTCGTGAGCCATTTCTAGATCTGCGTGACCGCGTGGCCATGGGGTATGAGATGGGCCTGTTGGGGCTGGCATTCCATCCTCAGTTTCCGGAGGTACCGCGGCTCTTCGTCAACTACACCACCAAGACGGCGTTGCATGGCATACGAACGAAGATCGCGGAGTTTCGCCTTGGGAAGGATTCCAATGCCGTGGATCGTGACAGTGAACGCATTCTGCTTGATATTGCTCAGCCCTACCCCAACCACAAAGGCGGACATCTAACCTTCGGGCCGGATGGATTTCTGTACATCGGGCTCGGGGATGGCGGCTCCGGGAATGATCCGCACGACAATGCGCAGCACCTCGATACGTTATTGGGAAAGATGCTCCGGATCGACGTGGACGGCCAACAAGATCGGTTGCCGTATCGCATTCCACCGGATAATCCATTTGTGGCGGATAAGTCGGCCCGGCCGGAAATTTGGGCATATGGGCTGCGGAATCCCTGGCGGTACTCGTTCGACGCAGCGACCGGCCTGCTGTATGTCGGCGATGTAGGGCAGTATGACCGCGAGGAAGTCGACGTCGTTCGCAAGGGCGGCAATTACGGTTGGCGTCGAATGGAAGGCAGCATCTGCACACCCGGTGTAAATTCGTCGTGCGATCAGAGCGGCCTCGAACGTCCCATTTTCGATTATCCGACTCGAAGCGGCCACGTCGTCATCGGCGGGCATGTCTATCGCGGCCCATCGATTCCCGGCTTATGCGGCGCGTATGTCTATGGCGATTATGGCAGTGGAAATATTTTTGCCCTTCGCTATGACGGCCGCACGGTGACGGCGCACACCACGCTCTTAGAATCACATCGACGCATCACCTCCTTTGGAGAGGACGAACACCACAATCTGTATCTCGTCGATTATCAGGGCGAAATCTTCAAAATTATTCCCTGATAAAGGTGGGCGCGATCAGTTCCAGTCACAATGAGACAATCCACCCGAATCTTGGCCATGATGACACCACGACTTCATGGCCTCTAACGCCACCATTTTCAAAGCGGTCCTGCACATTGCCGACGTGGACCGTCATTACTATCGGGACCAGTGCTCACCTTGGCGCGCCATCCGTCCGAAACCGACGAGCGCATGATGGTGCGTCTGCTCGCCTTTGCTCGGCACGCGCACGAGGCCTTGTCGTTTGGCCGTGGCTTGAGCACTGAAGATGAGCCGGATCTTTGGCAAAAGGATTTGACAGGCGTCATCGACCTGTGGATCGACGTAGGTCAGCGCGACGAGAAAAGACTTCGTCAGGCGTGCGGTCGCGCTACGCAGGTTTATCTCTATACCTATGGCGGCCGGGGCGCTGATCAGTGGTGGAAGGACAATGGGGCCTCGCTCGAACGCTGCTCTAATCTGACCGTGATGAATCTGCCGCTGGACGAAAGCCGCGCCTTGACCACACTCGCGCAACGCACGATGGAGTTGCACTGCACCATTCAAGACGGACAGGTTCTGATAGGCGACGGCAAGCACGCGGTGCAGATTGAATTGACGATCTTGAAAAATGCTTCGGCCCCGTTCCGGCATTGATCATGCCGCACGGATCTGCACAGGAGGCAGGTGACGCATGAGCGAGAAAAAACGAATCCCCACGGGTAACGAGCCGTTCGTCTGGGACAGTCCCTTTGCGGCACTAAAGAGCCTAGCACTGCCGCCTGTTCCAGCGGTTCTGCGTCATGCGGATCAACCCCGCCCTGGCCCCAAGGTGCCAAAGAAAGACCGTGGACGGGTGGAGATCAAACGCCAGACCGCGCATCGCGGCGGCAAGACGGTGACCGTTGTCAGTGGATTTGTCGGCATGAGTCTGGCTGAGAAAGAGACGCTCGCGACAGAAATTCAGAAAGCCTGTGGAGCGGGAGGCACAGTAAAGGGCGGGCAGATCGAAATTCAGGGTGACAAGCGCGTGGACGTCGCCCGCATCCTGACCAACGCCGGTTTTCGCCCGGTGTTTGCGGGAGGATGAACCGGTTCGTCCCATCAGGACGATGGGTCATGAAGATATCGGTTGACGGTCCGGCGATGCGCTTCCCGCCAGGCCGTCAGGAGACTTTGTTCCGTTTCTCTCAACGTCGCTTCGGCCAGCACCGTGCGCTGTCGAATTCGTTCCAAGGAACTGGTTAACAGCACTAGACTGGACTGTTGAAGTTGGCGGGACACTGTGATGCATTCCTGGTTGGATGATGGCGTTGCCACAGAAGGACCCTGACGTGTCCGAATGAGCGCATCGAGTGCCAGCACTCGGTGCATCAGGCGGTTCAGCAGAAATTGCCTGGCATCCATATTACGGGAGAGCCGATGGGCCATAAGCGCCTTCTTCAGAACCGCGAGGAACTCGTCGCGGTCCAGAGGTTTTTGCAGAAACTCAAAGGCTCCTTTTCTGATGGCCTCGGCCGCCACGGCCGTTTCGGCATGTCCGCTCATCATGACGACCGGAAGGCGAGGGCATGTCGCGTGGGCATGGCCCAGCAGCGCCATCCCGTCCAGCTCCTTCATCCTCAAGTCGGTCACGATCGCATCGTATCGAGCGGTTTCAAGCTTCGCGAAAGCCATGCGGGGCGAATCGAACGCATTGACGCGGATGTGCGGTAAACGAAAACGCAGCATGCCGGTCATGGCCGTCAAGAGAGAAGGGTCGTCATCTACCAACATAATGGCGAAGTGAGGCATCGTAATCTACCGTAGGAATGATGCAGCCTAAGCTGTTATCAACGCCCTGTCAACGTAGGGTAATGGCCACGGGCTGCCATGAGTAAAATGGCGGAAAACCGGACGGATGGCGCCCTACGAAGCGGTGGCAAGATTGACGCAGACGGTCTCGGATGGCTCTTTCGAACGCTCTAGTGGGGGTCCTTGAGCTGCTGTAACTCCCGCTCAAGCGCTTCATTCGCCTTTTCCAGAGCCATCATTTTGAGCTCTCGACCCACGACCACTTCATGAAACGCTTCAAGCTCTTGCATTTTGTCCTGCAGCTCGTCCAGTCGTTGCGTTAAGCTGACGTTGAGCCGGTGAATTTCATCTTCGGCGCGCTTTTGTGGCGTGATGTCCAGGGTGATACCGGCCATCGAGGTGGGCTGTTTGGCTGCATCGCAGGCGATTTTTCCCACCGACAGGAGGCAGCGTACGCCGTTGTCCGGGTGCCGAATACGAAATTGAACGCTGAGATCCGCACACTCACTGATGGCTTTCTTGATGACTCGATCGGCCGCCTCGCGATCTTCCTCTACAATGGAGGCGAGCCAGTTCTCATAGGACGGAACGACGGATGCATCGAGCCCGTACAGATCATAATATTCGGGAAGCCACGTCATGTGATCGGTGGAAATGTCCCAATGCCAGACGCCTGCATGGGTTTCGATTTGCGCTAACCGGAGCGCCTCTTCGGTGATTCGGAAATCGTGGATGTCGGTGCACGTCCCGACCCAGCGCGTAATGCGGCCGGCTCCATCTCGAGCGGGACACACTCTCATGAGAAACCAACGAAAGGTCCCGTCGGCCCTCCTCAGCCGGATCTGCTGCTCGAGCCGTTCCCCGCGGTCTCTGGCCGCTCTCCACGTCCGCTCTAGTCCTTCGACGTCGTGGGGGTGGACTGCCGCTTCCCAACCGGTCCCCTCTCCCGTTCCGGTCGGCATCCCTGTATAGGCATAAAAATGGGAATTGAGATAATCGCAACTGCCGTCCACACGAGCGGTAAAGACGACGCCCGGCACAGCTTCCGTCATCACTCGGAACTGCTGTGCCTGATACCGGAGCGTGTCCTCATTGTGTTTTTGAGTCGTGATATCGTGCGTGACGTGGGCAAACGCGATTGGCACGCCTCCGTCATCACGGATCGGCGTTATCGTGATTTGGGCGAGGAAGTCGTCCCCATTCTTACGCCGTTGCCACACAGCGCCTTGCCACTCACCATGAGTGGCCGCTGCCTGCAAATGTTGTCCGGGGCGGTCTGCACGTTGATCCTCCTGCCTGTACATCGCCGAGAAATGTGCCGTAAGCATATCGTCGGCGTCATAGCCGGTCATGCGTACGGCGCCCCGGTTCCAGCAGAGGATGCGCCCCTCGCGGTCAAGCATCACGAGCGCATACTCGTGGACCGCTTCCACCAATAGCCGAAAACGCTCTTCACTTCGTAGCAAGGCAAAGTCTATCCGTCGTTCGGATCCCGCTGACGGCTCACGGAGGAATCGATTTTGGCGATGCTCGTGCTGTTCACTCATACACCTTACCTGTGGAATGTTACGCAGATGACAATGTTGCCGCGCTCTGGCGGGCCAAAAAATACTAAAGCCTGCTCCAACTGTAAAGACCGGCCGGTTGTTTAGGAAGTTCTACGTGGTTGTGAAACTGAGACCCTAGGCAGCAGTTGGAACTTCAACGTGAGGGTGCACTGCCGGACCCGTTCCCGGCACCGCGCTCTCGCCGATTGACTTCCGCTCCGCCTGCCTGTACACGTTGCGCCAGGGACGGGGATAGTTAGCAAGTCGAGTTCCGTTCAATTCTTGAAATGGTGTAGTCACCGTCGACCATCACTGAAAGGGCCGTCATTATGAAGAACGTTGAAATGACCGTCGAAGGCATGATGCTGACGATTAAAGTCGATTTATCGAAAGAGTTCGGTCCATCTGCGTCGGGGAAGACGATCATCATTGCCTCGACGGAGGGCAATGTGACTATTCCCAACCGCGAGGAAAAAGTCGGGCTGAACGTGTACCGGAAAAAATGAAGAAGCTTCTTTGCTAAACGGAACGAACGGTTCCTTTACGCTTCGTTTCTTACCAAGAAACCGCCTGCAGTCCCCATACGTATGAAATCGGACTGGTCTCAGCGCGCTGCCTTGGGAATCTTCCTGCTGCTGTTCCTCTCCGGCTGTCGCAGCGATACCCCGCAGCCGGCCACGGTGGAGCTGCCGTCGGCAAGGACGCGGGCAACCGTGACCCGTGTGGCATCCCATCCGTTCCTCGCGCGGTACAATCTCACGCTACGCATCGACGGCCCGGACGGCTGCAGGGCCAGCATGGACCTGTTTCCGGACACCGGCGGAGTCAGCCGCCGCAACCTCTATGAAATACGCGGAGGCATATTCTATGTCATCGGGCAGTACGATGCGCGGGTCATCGATACGCACAACTGCATGATCACGCTCAGCGAGTTTCGCTTTCTCGCCACGCCGCGTTCGTTTCTCGGAAGTTTCGATGAGGAGAACGGACGGTGGAAGTTTCTCTCGCGCGAACAACGAGCGGAGCGGCCTTTTGAGCCGCAGTAATCGAGTGAGTCCGCTAGTCGATACGTCTCCGTCCCCTGCCCCGCACCAGGAGGATCCGGCCAGTTCTTCGGACTAGCCTCGAGCCGAGGTGTTCAACGCCACTGCGTCGCGGATGAGAGCCTTGAAGGCGGAGTCGTCAACTCTGTCGCCTTCGTGCAGGTCGATGGCACGCCTGGCGTTGCCTTCAAGGCTGGAGTTGAAGAGCTTCGATGGATCCTTCAACTGAGCACCCTTGGCGAATGTCAGCTTGACCACGTTCTTGTATGTCTCGCCAGTGCAGATCAACCCGTCGTGAGACCACACCGGAACGCCTCTCCACTTCCACTCTTCAGTAACCCCGGGGTCGGCCTGTCTGATCAGGGAGCGGATCCGGGAGAGCGTCTCGCCGCGCCAATCACCCAGCTCCTTGATCCTCGCGTCTATCAACCGAGATGGTGACTCGCCTCTCTGCGAAGGGTCGTTCTTCCTCTTCTTCATGTCTTTCCACCTGCCTTTCGGGTTGATTCTTTTGCCTTCACCCAACTTTTCTGGTTTTCAAGGTTTGAAATTACTGGGTTCAACACAGTTCCAGAGTTTCCACCGCTTGCATTGTCGCGTTCAGCTTGTTTCCAAGTTTCACTTCTGCCTGTGCTTCAGACATCATTTGTTATTTCCCTTCC
The DNA here is from genome assembly GCA_035273145.1 of Nitrospiraceae bacterium. Classification (GTDB taxonomy): domain Bacteria; phylum Nitrospirota; class Nitrospiria; order Nitrospirales; family Nitrospiraceae; genus JAICXS01. Next base: position 5,859 of record DATEPO010000234.1, on the reverse strand, counting down.
CAAAATGAGAGGACATTCTAGCCAAGACATATCCCCACGCTTGTTTGTGGCGGCGTCCACCTTCATCATCAGGGACGTTGGTGTGATTTACACTCACTTGAGTTTTTCCATCTTTGAGTTCAAATGAAAGTGTCACAATTGATTCCATTCCGTGAGTCGCCTCAGAAACCCATGTGTGTTGAATTTTACGCGGCCTTTCGAGAGTGATGAAACGTCCGTAGTGCGCGATCTCTCTGCCTTCCAATCGATACATGCTGTAGAAAAGACTATCGATCTCTGGTGGATTTACGATCGCTTTTGAAACTCCAAACCAAGGACTTCCTGGGCTTGTGTGATCTAGCCAAGCCTCAAAAACTTCGTCCGGACCGGCCTCAATCATTCGTGTGAGATTGATCTCCGTGGTTTTGATTTGCTGATTCATTTCGTCTGTCCTCTTTTTTTGCTTTTAAAATATGCCTCAAGGCGATCCAGGTGATGGGTCCAAAATTTCTCGTACGAGTGAATCCATCGCGCGACCTCCTTCAGAGGATTTGGATCAAAAGCAATAACGTGATCGCGTCCCACCTTGGTTCTCCGAATTAGTCCTGCATGCTCGAGAACCTTGAGATGCTTTGAGACGGCATTCAGCGACATATCGAAAGGCTCCGCGATTTCAGTTACACGTGCAGGCCCTTCGCTCGACAGCCGCGCGATAATTTCCCGTCGAGACGAATGCGAGAGAGCAGAGAGTGCCGTGTCGAGTCGGTCCATCAGAACATTCAACCATAAAGTTGAATATGTGGCAATAAAAATATTGAAGATACTCAAGTTTTCTCGAAGAATGCGCATGGCTGAGGAGTACTTCGTTCGTCCGAATGCACCGGCAATGAAATCGGCTCTCTGGTCACCAAGGCATAGAGTCGTTGAGCCAGATCAGATTCGGATTGTTAAAGATCGAAGGACAGCGTTGGGAAAGTTGTAGTGTGTTCCTTTACCGCTCAGCGCTCGTTAACGGAGGCCGCCGGCTGCTTTTCTGCCTTCCTTCACCTCGATGCCGAAGTCACATCGTTCCTTCAAGCACACCCACTGTGAGTCCTCGGCGCGGACCACCACCACCCAGGAGCCGGGTTTCACACGCTTCACGGCCCAGGTTCGCCAGATGGTTCCTTTCACATGCAGCGGCAAGCTGGCTTGTTTCTTCAGGATGCCGTTTTCCTCCAGATACCAGTCGAGGAATATTGTCACGTGCCCCTTCTCGTCCATCTTCTGCTGGCACTCTCCCGTGCACGTGACATGGAGCCAAAACCACAGACGCGCATCAGTCAGCAAACCCAGGCGGTATGATTGCGACACGCGAGTAGGATTACGATCGATGACCTGGGACGCAAACGAGGCGTCGAGAAGCGCCAGGTCGTTCATGGCATGGGCGGATTGTACGCTCTGACAGAGGCCTATGTAGCCGGTAAGGATGACAAATCGGAGGAGTCGCCGTGTCAGGTAGGATATCATCCACCATTTTAGAGGATGAAAGTGACAAGAAAACAGGGGGCACTGAATTGAACAGTCCGACCACGGTGTTATCTGCTGGACGACTGGACAGAAAGACGCCGACTAGGTCAGCATAGACCCGGAGGTATCCTATGACGTTGACCGCCTATAACGATGTTCTTCTTCCGTCGTTTATGTATGGCACGGCTTGGAAAAAAGAAGCGACGGCGCACCTGGTACAACAAGCCGTGGCGGCCGGCTTTCGGGCTATCGATACGGCCAATCAACTGATTCATTATCAAGAAGCGCTGGTGGGGGAGGCGCTGCAGGCGCTTGCCAAGCAAGGGATCGCGCGCGAGACGCTGTTTCTTCAAACGAAGTTTACGCCTACCAATGGTCAGGACCATCGCACCCCGTACGATGCCTCGGCCGATCTTACCACCCAAGTTACACAGTCCTTTGAGAGCTCGCTGGCTCACCTCTATACCGACTATGTGGACTCGTATGTCTTACACGGACCCTATTCACGGTACACCTTGGGTGCTGCGGACAGAGAAGTGTGGGCAGCCATGGAAGCGCTCTATCAATCCAGGAAAACCAAAATGATCGGCATCAGCAATGTGACGGCCGGACAGCTCACCCAACTCTGTACAGAGTCGGCGGTGAAACCCATGGTGGTGCAAAACCGGTGTTATGCCGCGCTTGGATGGGATCAAGAGGTGCGGGAGATCTGCCGAGCCCATGGCATCATCTACCAAGGGTTTTCGCTGTTGACGGCGAATCGAGAGGTGTTAATTGAACCGGAAGTGCGAGCTATTGCCAAGCGGTTCGAGACGGGCCCTGCGCAGGTCATCTTCGCCTTTGCCATGCACATCGGGATGCTGCCATTGACGGGCACCACGAACCCGCAACATATGAAAGAAGATCTTCAGGCTGAACATCTGAGCCTCTCCACCGAAGACATCCAGCGGATCGAGGTAATCGGGATGTAAGCTATGCTCATAACATACTTGTGAACGAGCCCTTTTCTCTTCTGCTGACCGCGTGGTAGCCTTTCGTCTACCTACGTGCAATTTCTATTGAGGCAGACTTTTGGACCGTGGAGGCACAGGACCGACCATCATAGAGATAGTCGGGGTATTAGGGAGACCTGTGGATGGTGCGAGAGATTATGGAAGGACGATAGATGAACGCCAACGAAACCGAGAGTGTGCAACGGCTCATGGGGTTGATGTTCCGGGCCCATCCCTGGCATGGGGTCTCCATCGGAGATCAGGCGCCGGAAGTGATCACGGCTTACATTGAGATTGTGCCGACCGACACGGTGAAATACGAAGTGGATAAGGTGAGCGGCTTTCTCAAAGTCGATCGGCCGCAGCGGTTTTCAAATTTCTGTCCGGTCTATTATGGATTGGTTCCACAAACGTTCTGCGGAGAGCGAGTCGCGGCCATGTTTTCTGCGCGGGCGAAGCGGCATGAGATTGTCGGGGACGGAGATCCGCTCGATATCTGTGTCCTCACGGAGAAAACTATTCCACACAGCGATATTCTCCTGACGGCGCTTCCCATCGGGGGCCTCAGCATGTTGGACGGCGGCGAGGCGGACGACAAGATTATCGCCGTGATGAAAGAAGATGCCCTCTATGGCAACTATACCGATATTGCCGATTGTCCGCTGAGCTTGCTCGATCGCCTCCAGCATTACTTTCTCACCTACAAGCACGCACCCGGAGCGACGCAGCACAAAGTCGAAATTACCAGCGTGTACGGTCGAGAGGAAGCCTTGAAAGTCATTCGCGCCAGCCACGCCGACTACCGCGCGAAATTTCCGGAGCTGGAGTCGCGCTGTCCCAAAGGCATGGTGTGAAAGGGCCTGATCGTCCTCATGCTGCTGAACGCGCCCGCTTCAAACGTCTTCGTCCGAATGCGCGCAGTGAGGATCCATCACACCCTTTTGTGAAGGGATAGCGAGCGAGCTCGGCGATGAACATCGCAATCGTCGGAGGCGGGCCGGCTGGTCTCATGGCTGCGGAGGCGGCGATTATCGGCGGGGCGCGCGTCGATGTCTATGATGCCATGGCATCAGTCGGTCGTAAGTTTCTGTTGGCCGGAAAAGGCGGGCTGAATCTCACGCACTCCGAGCCGTTTCCCACCTTTCTGACGCGCTATGGCGCGCGCCGTGCGCAGATTGAACCGCTCCTAGCAGAGTTCGGGCCTGATGCCTTGCGGGAGTGGGCCCTCGGACTCGGCATCGAGACCTTCGTCGGCAGTTCCGGCCGTGTGTTCCCTTCCGATCTCAAGGCCGCGCCGTTGTTGCGCGCCTGGCTGCGTCGGCTGCGTCACGCCGGCGTGAACTTTCACATGCACCACCGCTGGACCGGCTGGGACGAACACCGGGCTGTGTGTTTCGCCTCGCCTGAGGGCAGTCTTTCAATTCAGGCTGACGCAGTGGTCCTGGCGCTGGGTGGTGGGAGTTGGCCGCAGCTCGGCTCGGATGGCTCATGGGTGCCCGTGGTCACAGGACGCGGTGTTCGTGTGGAACCGCTACGGCCTGCGAATTGCGGTTTTGACGTTCAATGGACCGATCACTTTCGCATGCGATTCGCGGGGCATCCGGTCAAGCCGGTCGTCATCTCCGTGACGAACGCGGAAGGTATCGAGTCGCGTCATCAGGGCGAATTCGTCATTACGGAAGCCGGTATCGAAGGCGGGGTGATCTATGCGGTCTCCGCGTGTCTGCGCGACGAGATTCTCGCAAAGGGTAGCACGGTCATCCGCCTCGATCTGGCCCCAGACCGCAGTTTGCCGCGCCTTATCGCAGACCTGTCGCGGCCACGCGGTTCACGATCGCTGGCGAGCCATCTCCAGCGCCGGGCCAATCTGGAAGGGGTAAAGGCCGGACTCCTCCGTGAATATATTCCGAAACAGGACTTTGCTGACCCAGCGCGCCTTGCCGCCGGCATCAAAGCGTTTCCGCTGCGTCTCCTCGCACCGCGGCCTTTACAAGAATCCATCAGCACGGCGGGTGGGGTGGCTTTCGAGGCGCTCGATGAGCGACTGATGATCCGCGCCCTCCCTGGCGTGTTCTGCGCGGGCGAAATGCTGGATTGGGAAGCGCCGACCGGCGGGTATCTTCTCACGGCCTGCTTTGCCAGCGGTCGGGCGGCAGGTGCGGGGGCCGTGGCTTGGTTGAAGTATAAGTCATGAACGCTTTATTTAGATCCGAGTGAGCTGTCTTGCCATCCGGTTGCCGCACTGCATTGCTCATAGGTAAATCCTTCTGGATTCTATTATTCGCGCAACGCGGTATGCTGACTCCAGAAAAAGGAGGCGCACATGGCACAGATGACCGCAGTTCACATAAGGCGTCCAGGCGCACCGTTTGAAGTCGTCACACGTCCGATCCCCGAGCCCGGCCCAAACACCGTCCGCATCAAGGTGCAGGCCTGCGGGATATGCCACAGCGATTTGTTCGTGAAAGAAGGGCACTGGCCCGGCCTGCAGTACCCACGTATCACCGGCCATGAAGTGGCAGGCGTGATCGACGCCCTTGGTTCGGGTGTGACCGCATGGAAAACCGGCCAGCGCGTCGGCGTCGGATGGCATGGAGGACATTGCGGCCAGTGTATCCCGTGTCGCCGGGGAGATTTTATCGCCTGTCAGAACCTTCGCGTGACAGGATTTCATGATGACGGCGGATATGCCCAGTACATGATTGCCAAAAGCGACACGCTGGCCGCTATCCCAGATGGCATATCGCCGTCGGAAGCGGCACCGCTTCTGTGTGCGGGCATTACCACATTCAACGCGTTCCGCCACAGCGGCGCGATCGCGGGGGATCTCGTTGCCGTGCAAGGCCTTGGCGGACTCGGCCATCTTGCAATTCAGTTTGCGAGCAAAATGGGTTTTCGTACAGTGGCGATTGGCCGAGGCAAAGACAAGGAACCGCTTGCGCTGAAACTCGGCGCCAACCGCTATCTCGATACCGATACCGTGAATGCGGCGTCAGAATTAACGAAGATGGGCGGGGCCTCCGTTATTCTTGCGACCGCGCCGAATAGCAAGGCGATGTCCGAACTCATTGATGGTCTCGGAGTCGGCGGGAAATTGATGGTGGTAGGCGCCTCTGCCGATCCCCTTCAGGTAAGCCCTCTCCAACTCATCGGGCAGCGCCGGTCAGTACAGGGATGGCCTTCCGGTACGGCACAGGATTCGGAGGACACGCTCAATTTTTGTGCCCTCACAGGAATTCGTCCTCTGGTTGAATCGTTTCCACTCGAACAGGCTGCAGCGGCCTATGATTTGATGTTGAGCGGCAAGGCCCGGTTTCGTGTAGTCCTGACGATGAAGTGAGAGAAACAGGGCATACTTTCAGTTACGTTCCGCTCGGAG
>DATEPO010000233.1:0-4251 GCA_035273145.1 Nitrospiraceae bacterium | reverse complement strand
GCGCAGAGAGCCAGAGGAATTCTCCTCCGGTCACCTGAACTTGCGGCACAAAGAAATAATGATCGGCCGGCAGCGAGAACGGCGTGGTGAAGGCGACGTTGAAGCGCACTTCGATACCCGTCATTGGCCCTTCACCCCCGGTAGTCTGACCGGGGCTCGGGTGGATTCCATTTAGAACTGAATTAAGAACAGTGAAATTGTTACTAAGTGTAGTCGTCGTAAACGTCAAATTTCCCGCCACGCTCTCGCGTGTATCGAAGGCGATATCGGAGGGCGAGTTAACCCGCGTTGGGACTTGCGCAGTGCTGAATGTCGGCGCTCCGCTGGTTCGTGCAATATTTGAGTCGTTCGGGAACACGCGATACATTTCAACATTGACCTGACCGATGTTGGCGAGCCCCGCGCCGCCCGTGAGCAAACCCGTGAAGGTCGCCTGGTTGACTCTGGTCGTCGAAGTTGTGACGAAATCGTCTGCAGATTCAACTTCAATCTTGCCCGGGCTCTCGGGGCGCGATGCTGTTCCGATTCGACCATCTGGACTTCCCGTACTGAAGGTAAACGTATCAGCCGCCACAGGTGCAAGGAGGCTCGCACTCAGGAATGCTGTCAGACCGAGGGTCATAATCGGTTTCATAACAATTTCTCCTCTCGGCCTTTTCTAGGCAAGTTCTCGCCCCCTAAGAAGCCCAACCTCTCGATTGGACTAATTGGAGATAGTTTGACCATTAAATTGACGGTTGGTTAGAAGCAAGCTTTCAGCCACCGCATAAGCACACGTTAACCTGCGTTCGGCTTTACGTCATTCTGTAAAGTGTCAGGTTTTTTTGTCAGCCTATCCCGTCATGCCGAGGGGAAAAACTCAAGAGATGCGATCTTTCAAGATTAGCAGTTGTAAGGAAGAGCCTTTTTAACTGTAAAGTTTTCCGACGGCAATTTATGAGTCGGCATAGTTCGGATTCCGACCTGGGCGAAATAGGCAATTGATGATCCTTGATATTTGAGGTAGAGTCGCAGAATGGAGAAGGTCTTCTTTCATCTTGCATTTCCAGTCCACGATCTGAATGCCGCGAAGCGGTTCTACGTGGACGGGTAAGGGTGTACCGTGGGACGAGAGTCCGATTCGGCCATGGCATTGCAATTAGGCGGACGATCAAATCGTGGCGCAACTCTCCAGCCTCCCGCTGGAGCGGCAGATTGGAACGGTAACCGAGGCAAGCCCTTCGCCTAAACAGAAAAGCCTTGTCACTAGATGTGACAAGGCCCTTCTTAGGTCCGCCATCTAACAGCTTACTACTGCACTACGCATCGCTACACGGGGTTTCATGGCCATGTTTCTTTAGCACGCTTTTATTGACGCCGTCACCGGATTTCGCATCAAGCGCCATGCCATAACGGCGACGAGTCCGGTAGCGAGAAGAAGCAAAGAAGCTGGTTCCGGTACGGTTGGCCCTACGCTTGCGGCTAACCCGTATTGCAGATGGTCCACTTCCATTCCCCCAAACTGATTGCTGATGAAAATACTTGAAATCCCTCCCCCACTGGTCCACCCGAAGAAACGATCTTCGGCCGTTTCTCCATTAAAGGATGCATTGGCAATGGCGACGGGACCGATAATGCCCAATGAATTATTGAGCGCATCGAAGGCCTCAAAGGTGGTTGTGCCGGATCCATCAGTCCATACGATACCAGCGTGCGTCGGTAAAGAGCCTAGGATTGCCGCGCTGAATGTAAAGCGCACACCGGCGCTGCCATTGGAGGTAAAGTACGAATCGCCTGCCAAGCCGCTCCCGTCGATCACGCCGTCATCCGCATCAACCGAATCATGAATCGACGGACCGAAGACGACGCTCGCCACACCACCCGTACTTGCGGTCACGCCAGGTGTATTCAAGAGGTGGTCTTCAAATGTTTCCAAATGAAAATACGAAAAGCTGACGCCATTGAAAGGACTGTCGGCAAAACTCAAATACGGTGAAGGACCTATCGGACCTGCCGATGCTTCACCGGCAGACAGGTATGCCGTTACGAGGAACATTGCAACGAACACAATTCTGAAAATCGATGGCGTTTTCATAAGAGCCTCATTTGTGTCGGACAGTTGTGCTTTATCTCAATATGCCGGCTTTCGCTGCCCCTAGTTGTTTTCGCCATGGCGATGTGTATATCGGCGCCATGCTGCGAGGCCGGCCAGACCGGAGCCCAGAAGCAGCAGCGACGTCGGTTCGGGAACGGTAGGAATAAAGCCGCCACCATCGATTCTGACATTTCCGGCTAAAGTCGTAGGCGTGCCGGCCGCATCTTCATCAAGAACAGTTAATCCACCGATCAGTCCGAATGAGTTGTGCGTGGGATCATTAATGTCCGCATCCGTAAGGTTAAATGGGGCGGCGGCTCCGGCAGGAGTAACATGGTAACTATTGATTGTCGCGACCGAAGAGACGGCTACAGGCAGAAATCCGAACGGCGAGGGTGGAGTGGCGCCGGTCAGAAGAGAGCCATCGCAAAAGCTGCTGCTTGGAGAACATTCGGCAAGTGCCAGTAGTCCACCGCCGCCGTTGATGAAGTTGGCGATATCAGTGGATCGCGCAATTAGTCCATCCAATTCCGCCCGAGTCAGCAATCCGCCAAACGAAGAAGCAACGGCAATGGCGGTGTAATTGGAAAAATTGACCGTCGCGAGTTCTGCCGCATCGACCCGGTCGTAATTGGTGCCAAGGGTCAGTCCCAGCGCGTTCAGCCCATTCTCACCAATCAGGTGTCCACCCGGCGTCGGGATCCTCGATTCAACCCATAGAAACTTGGTCGCCGCTCCGTCATCATACGTGCCACCCGTTACGAAGCTCAGGCCCGCGCGAAGGAGGTTTTCAGCTCCGACCGAACTCTGAGAATGGAAATCCGGATCATGCCCCGTCAGGAAGACTTCCCCGGCCCAAGTGGCCGGAAGCCCAACCGTAAAAGACGTTAGAGCAACCGTGGTCAGCCCAAGAAGAAGTTTGCTTTGCCTATCTTTCATTATGTGCCTCCCTCTGCGTCGTGGACGGTGAACTTTGCAATGCCATGCCTAAAGCCTTGAGAACAAGGCTCACACTTAAGCAATTGGAGGCCCAGTACTTAGGACTAAAGGTTTAGAGCACTTACGCTGCTTCGGTTGTTCGGGTCTGTCAGGTTTTTTTACAGTATTTCTATGACGATGATGCCCGTTTAATTCGCTAAGGATAAAATTGTCAATACGTCAATAGGATAGGCTGTTGTAGCGCATGACATCGGTTACTGTAAAATTTTCCGACTATTTAGGCGGATTCTTACAGTTTCTTTGAGAGATAAGGTTGGACCGGCGGTTATTGCGGGGTTGATTGAGTCGAATCCGACGGAGTAGGGTACATAAATGGATGGCATATTATTTCATGTGGCGTTTCCGGTCCACGACCTCACGGCCGCGAAGCGGTTTTATGTCGACGGATTGGGTTGCTTGTTGGGACGAGAGTCCGACTCGGCCGTGACGTTGCAGCTCGGCGGACATCAAATCGTGGCGCAACGCTCCAGCCTACCGTTGGAGCGGCAGAAGGGAATTTACCCCCGCCATTTCGGACTGGTCTTTACGTCTCAGGAAGATTGGCAAGCCCTAGCCGACCTCGCAAACGCGAATGGGCTCACCTTTTACCAGCAGCCTCGCGTGCGCTATGTCGGAACGCGCATTGAACACCGAACATTCTTCCTCGAAGACCCGTCGCATAATCTTCTTGAGTTCAAACACTATACCTACGAGTCGGCCATCTTTGGAGAGCATGAGTATATGGAGGTCGGCGATAAGGACGAGCCGCGCTAGAAAGGTCGCTAAAAAAGGCGCCCAGCTTCATTCTCGTCTCAAAACAATCCTCAACGTACCCCAGAGGGAACGCTTCCGGTTGTTTCTCGCCTGCGGTCTCGTTGGATCGCCTTTTTGAGCATCCTGTTGTTTTTAAGATTCGGAGCTAAATTTCAGTCCCACGATTCCGGCGATGATCAGTCCAATGCAGAGCAATCGCATCACATGGCGCGACTCGCCGAACAGCATGATGCCCATGGCGGCTGTCCCCGCCGCTCCGATCCCTGTCCAAATGGCATAACCGGTTCCTACTGGAATGGTCTTCAAGGCTTGCGCAAGCAAGACTATACTGACCGCCATAGCGGCGAGCGTTCCCACGCTCGGCCATAATCGGGTGAAACCTTCCGTATATTTCAATCCGGTCGCCCAGATGACTTCAAACACGC
>DATEPO010000232.1:0-3442 GCA_035273145.1 Nitrospiraceae bacterium | reverse complement strand
TTTCCCTTGAAGGCACACGAATGTCCCTCCTGACACGGTTCATCGAGATGTCGATGCTTAAATGAGTGGGGAATGAAGTACCTCCATACGCATGAGGTTGACGCCGGTACCTGGACAATGCCGTATGCCGTGAATTCAGCTTGAGGGGAAACCCCTCTCGTATCTTCTCAAGGACAGTTCGAGCTTCACCAATCCGCCACCCTTAATCCGCCATCCTTTGACAAGCCAATCTATTAATGCTTGTCTCCCTTATGCTCGGTCCGATGAAGATCGATGACCGTGCCGGCTTCATTGAGTTCGACCGTCACTAATGTCCCTTCCTCGATGCCGCCTGTTTTTATCTCTTGCCGCTCCAATGGAAAGACCCGTTCTCCTTGAGACGTAATAAGCTTGATCTGATTTTTCATAAGCCCGACATAGGCCAGCTTGCCGGTGACAAACGTATGCGTTCCCTCATGGCCTTTCGGATGGTGGTCGATGATCGCATTGTTCTCATTCAGCACGAGCGTCACTTCATCCCCGACCTTGGGAACCGCATGTCCATGCCGTTCGGCAATCTTCGGATTAAGCGACATGGTCGACCCGTCCGGTAGTTTCACAGTTAGCACTCCTGACTTCTCAGATGTTATTACTCCAGTGACTTCCCGATGGCCTTGACTTGGGCCGCCGCTTTCCGCCATCGCCGCAACCGGAGCGATAACAACCGTCGCGATGAACAGAGACAAGACGCTATTAAGAACCAAGCTACGATGCATAGATTCCTCCTTTAATGATGCGAGAGTCTGGAATGACGCTTTGTGCTGTTTATAAACGACTCTTCTAGCCGCACGTATCGGCTAAGCTCCAAATCCGAGTGCCCTTACGGATTACACTACAACACCGCCTCAGCGCAAGCGTCTTTTGGAAAACGGCAATTGCAACGAAGGTTCAGCCACGGAACATTCCCTATTGCCAATTGTTTAGGGTACACACGTAAACCTCTGTCCGATAGACAGGACATGATGGACCACATAGAGTGCGCCGTCGGTTCGATATAAACGGTCAGCTCATTTGTTTGTGTGAAAGGAGCTCGCATGACATACCCCAAACACGCAATCATCACGCTCTGTTCATTGCTTCTCGTATTCAACATGACATGCAGCGCCTTTGCCTTGACCTGGACCGATCAACTGCCTCAAACCACAGCCATCGACGTCTATTATGATTTTCGACCTACAATTATGGGTCAGCCCAATGTCATCACGCCGTGGCAAGAGAGCCTGGCGATTTCGGCATTTCAGGTCTGGAGCGGCGTCAGTAATCTGCATTTCATCCAAAATATTTGGGCGCCAGACAATCAGATCATTAACATCGGCGCGAGTCCAATCGACGGTCAGTGGGGAATTTTGGGGCAGGGAGGCTACAACTATACGAACGCAGGCGGCCTTTGGCACATTGCGGGCGGCATCGTCGATATGGATGCGAGCGAGAACTGGGACTCTATTGTGGGCAATGGCAACTCACCAGGCACATTCGATTTCTTTACCGTCGCCGCGCACGAAATCGGCCATGCCATAGGCCTCGATCACAGCGGCAACGGCAACGATCTGATGTACCCATACTACACCGGAGAGAAGACCTGGGCATCGGCAACGGATGTGGCCAATATTCAGTCGCTCTACGGTTCTCCGTCGTGGAATTTCGCCACGGGAACATTCGAGAAGCTTGAAGCGGTACCCGAGCCGTCTACCATCTTGCTCTTGGCTCTGGGGTTGATCATGCTGATGATCCGAAGAATCCGGATCGATTCGATTGTCAACCAGGCGGCATATCTCTACCTGTCTTGGTTCTCGAGGAAATGAACCGGGCTGGTTCCCTGGCATCCCTGCATCGCCAATTGGTCGTTTCGTTTTCTTCAACGTGCCTTTCACCATTCGCCGCATTCCTTCAGACATACCGCCCAATCTTTGCTATTCTTATAGCGGACGTCAAAACGAAGGTGATAGATGCGAATCGTCTGCTGGTCCACGCTATTGGCGCTGCCATGCCTTTTCGGACTGCCGACTGCCGTTTGGAGCGACACGTCTGCACGTCCATTTTGGACGGAACAAGCCATGTTTCGGTTCGGTGACGAGCTGTTCTTTACAGGGCGTGCATCTTGCGCGACAAGGGCCGAAGAAGGGCGGCAGAAAGCCTATGAGGCCGCTATTCAAGAAGTGCTGAACTACACGCAGGCGCCCCGGCTTACGGGTGTCCCGATCGAGACGCAGATGCTGTTCGAAGACCATAGTGAAATCGGGTGTCCGCCGGGGACCGTCACCGTATGGCGGCTCTTGCGAATTCCCGAAGTCCCGCTCGATGCGATGGCCAAGCGCGCTCGACAGTCTGTCCGTCAGATCCTTCCTGAAACGGACTCGACATTTCAGGCCGTACAGGATTTGACGCTCCGAGTCGGCATGAACCGAGAAGAGATTCATGAACGATTCGGACTGCCGCGATCGGTGCTCATGCGACGCAGCACACGTGACGTGCAATATGACTATGCTCAATTCGGGTTGATGCTGACTGTGGATGAAGCGGGAAATCTGCTCCGCTGGCACCTTGCGGCTCCCCAATCCGCAACAGCCTCACGCACCTCTCCGGTGGATTGGATTCCACCGCCCAAAGAGCCGCCATCGAAAAGCACTCCCAATCTGGAACCGACACTCGATTTGACTGATCGATTGCGGGGGTTGGAAGCCCGCAGCCATCACGAATTGAAAGAGGATGCCGGAGTCATCTGTTCACGGCGATGGCCGCGAGACCCTGGCCTTCAGCGCACCTGTGAGCCCTACGAGTATGAGCATCTGAAATTGATCGAAAAACAAGGTAGGCAGTAACCATCGCCGTTCGTAGTCGAGGCACCGAGACGGCATCGCCATCGGTACATGGACTTTATTTCCGTGGTCCCCGCACTCATCGTCCTTTACGACGTCCTGAAGCCAGTTCCTCTACAACTTCTTTGAGCACAAGCGCCTGGTTGTGCTCCTCATCGGCTGCACTGTAAATCAAGGTGATGGTTTCATGACGAGAACGGATGGCCAATTCCTTGAGCATCTCGATGCCGCCGGATTCGGCCAACTCCTTTCGATAACGTGTCTGAAAGTCTGCCCATTTGGCAGGATCGTGGCCGAACCATTTACGGAGTGCGGTGCTGGGCGCCAGCTCTTTTCTCCATTCGTCAATTCGGGCCCGTTCTTTGCTAAAACCGCGTGGCCAGACACGATCGACTAAGATTCGCACACCATCTTGTTTGCTCGGTTCGCTGTAGACGCGCTTCATCTGTATCATCCGCACCTCCGACGAGCGTCGCTCGATCCTATTTGGCTCGCTTTGCGCATTCGCGTTCTGCAGTACTCCTCGGCATAGCGAATGATCTTCTGTTCATCACCGCCGAGGATCACCTTTCGAGCCGAATCAATCA
>DATEPO010000231.1:0-8390 GCA_035273145.1 Nitrospiraceae bacterium | reverse complement strand
GACTTACTCATTACTGTCCCGAACGGAGGAGCGGTTGAATGGCTAAGAAAACGCCGTTGGAAACGGATATGGCCCGGTTACAGAAAAAAGTTACGGAGCGGCGAACGGCAGCGAAGAGTCCCGAAGACAATTCAAAACTGCGATCCCTCCATAAACGTTTAAAACGTGCGCAGCGTAAAAAGCGAAGACTGATCACTCGGAAACAACATGCCATGGGCAAGAAGGCCGGCGCTCAGAAGGCCTGATGCTTCTGCCTACTCGGCGCAGGCAGGTTAAGGGTAGAGGAATTATGAGTCATGATCGCCAAGAAATTGAAGAAGAGTCTTTTCTGCAAACTGACGAGCAGAAGGATCAAATGGCGGACCAAGTTGCTGAAGCCTTGACGGCTACGGAAGTGGCCGCAGCCGACCAGACGACCGACGAGCTTGATCAGGAACCCGCTCTCACTGCGCTTGAAGAAGAGCGCATCAAGGACGAAGTTGAGATTCAGATCGACCTGCTCAAGGACCCGGATTGGGCTGTACGGCGGGAAGCGGCCATCACTCTCGGAGAAATGGGCGATGAACGGTGTGTCGAACCGCTGATTCGCGCGCTTCAGGACGGCGACTGGCAAGTCCGCGAGGTAGCGAGTGAGGCGTTAGGTATGGTGGGTTCACCGGCAGTCGATCCGCTGATCAAGTTGTGCCGTTCGTGGGACCATCGAAAAGCGGCCATTCGCGCACTTGGAAAAATCAAGGATGAGCGCGTTCTCGATCCTCTGATCCATCAACTACGGAGTGATGAATTTGGGGAAGATGCGACCGATGCCCTCGTGGAGTTGGGTCCGCCGGCCGTCGAGAAACTTGTCGCCGCCTTAAACGATAGAGACGACAATACTCGCAAGCAAGCCGTCATCGCGCTCGGCCGTATTCAAGACCCTTCGGCGCTCGACCCCTTAATTGAGAAGCTCAAAGACAAAGACTGGTATACCCGTCTGACGGCCGCCGCTGCATTGGAAAAGATCGGTGATGAACGCGGCCGCGAAGCGATCAAGCCGTTGCTGAAAGACACCGACATGGTCGTCAAAATGCGCGTCGAACGGATATTGGCGGCGTGGAAAAAACGCACTGCCAATGCCTAGCAACTGCTGAATAACCCCTACGGCGGCGTTCTCGGTCAGGCGTCTCCTTGAGACGTACACATCAGTACGTCTCAGTCGCCGCCCTCCTTGCGGCTTTGCCGTAGGCCTTAGTTGAGCAGTTGCTTTTCTAATCAATGCGCTGCCAGTCTATCGACTTCCTGCTGAATTTCATCTAGCCGACTCCGCACGATGTTCTTTCCTGATGCCAGTTCTTGTTGAGCGGCCCTGATTTTGAGGATGAGGTTGTTGATTTGAGCCGTCCGCTCTGCGACTTTTTCGATTTGTTTCGTTCGCTCCAAATCGGCCACCGCTTGATTCAACGCTTTGGTCGCGCTTCCAAAATTGTGATCCAACATGTCTGATTTGGCTTGAATCACCTGGGCTTTGACGTCGACCAGGCTTTGACGTCCGCGCAGGTTCCGTTCGAGTCCAACCGTCGTATCGACGACGTTCCGCGACAGGTCCGCGATAGTTTCAGTTACGGTTTTAGTCAGCTCGCCGATGGAATGGCGGCCGAGGTAGAACCCAGTCGCAAACGTAGCTGTCAAGACAATCAACAGCCCTAGAAACTTCAGCATCAGGTTCCTCTGTTGAGACTCATTTCGGCTGCCGTAATACTTGAAGCAGACTACCGGCTGCCGTTACCCGAACGGCTGTATCGGAGTCTTGCAGCATGGGCTTCAAGACGGGGATGGCCTCGCGCCGTGCCATTCTTCCCAACGCGCGGGCGGCCATGAGACGCGGTTGAGGCTGCAGGTCTTGTCGCAACAGATCCAATAGGGGCACCCCTTGCTTATAGCGGGCGAGCCCGACCGCTTGGGCCACTGCGCCGCGGAGAGACGGATCAGCGTGTTTACTTAATTCTCGCGCAACCAAGGTGGCCTCGCTATCGCCAATCCTCAACAATCCTTCCACTGCTCCAGCCCGGACAAAATCGATAGGATCCTTGGCGGCCTGCCACAGCAGTGGTCTGGCGTGGGGGACTTGTAACCGTCCCAAACTGGCCGCGGCGATGCTCCTGACGCGGGGATCTTCATCGCCAATTGCATGGGTAAGCGGGACGGCACTCTCGGGCGTACCGAACTCGCCCAATGCGCCGGCGGCGAACGCACGAACGGAAGGATTGGGGTCGTACACAGACTGACTCAACACAGAAAATCCACGAGATGCTTTCAATCGGCCGAGTACACCAATCGCCGCCATACGGGCATTGGGATCCGGTAAGGTGGCCGTACTGAGAATGTCGTCGAAGGCTTCGGCATGTCCGAGTTTGACGAGCGCCGCGGAGGCGAATACGGGAAGAGCACCTTCGTCAGCCCGTGCCATGCGTCGAAGGATGTCGACGACACTCTGATCCCCGGTATCGCCTAACGCATTAATGGCGGCAATTCGGACGGCGGGAGCGGGATCTTGGAGCGCACGTTTCAGGGCCGTCAGTGCGCTGGACGGCTTCGAGGAGGTTGATGCAATGAGCGTCCGCCCCAACCCTTCTGCCGCGAGGGCACGGACAAGCGCCGAAGAATCGAATAGGCCGTCCTCAAGTACCGGCGTCATTTGCGGGTCGGCGCCATCCTTAAGCGCGGTGTAGGAGGCGATCCGTACATATTCTTCAGGGGCTCGTACATGACTCGTGACAAATGCACCGGCGATTTCACGGAGAAGGCGTGGATCATCCGGTTGTCCGGAAGGAATGAGTTTCAGGTAAGTCTTGAACGCCGTCTCAGGGCGTCCCACCTTTATATAACTCTTCACACCAATCTTTAACAATTCGCGCGGTGGATTCTGGTCTGGCGGGAGGGTTTCGAAGATTCGTACGACCTGATCAAAATGCCCTTTTTTAAAGGCAGCCAGGGCTTCGCGTTGCGAGTCCGCTGGGGCAGGGGAGCCAGGGATTGATGGCACGGTCGCCGAGATGGCGTGGCCGCTTAAGTTCAGTAACAGAAGAATAGGGAGAATGAAAGGGAGGAGAATCAATGGTGTAGTAAGGTCCGATCAGGCACGCGCATTGTAACATCCGAGGTCCAGCGGTTCAAATGGAACGATGATTGACAGCGGTTCTCTCGATGCCGATACTCAACGCGAGGAGCGTTATGGATTTCACGTGTGCAGCCTGTTCGGGGCAGTGGCCGTCGGCCGACCATCGGATTGCGGACTTCGAGACCTCCATCGCGTATTTGTTCGACGATCAATTCTTCCCTGGCTGGACCGTGCTGGTCCTGAAGCGCCATGCGACAGAGCTCTTTCGGCTTTCAGCAGATGAGCGCAGTCGCTTGATCGAAGAAGTCAGTATGGTAGGGGAAGCCCTAATGGAGACGTTTCATGCCGTCAAGGTCAACTATGAATTGCTTGGTAATCAACTCCCGCACATCCATTGGCATGTCATCCCCCGTCTCACGAACGATCCGGCTCCCCGCGATCCTGCTTGGGTGGTCGGGCATGAGAAACAACCCTTGACTCCGACCGATCTTGCCGAGCGAGTCGCTTTAGTTCGATCGCGGCTGTTTTTAAAGAACCCAGGCCACTCTAGTCACACATAATTCGATCACGGTTCGCCGCTCTTCACCGCATGGCCGGCGATCGATTCCCGGCCGGCGCGTACAGCAGTTCCATATATTCTTTGACCATCCGCCTGGTGCAGAACTGCGGGGCTATTGTGCGAATCGCATCTTTGACGATTTGCATCCAGCCACGCGGAATGCCGTCTCGATCACGCATGTAAAAAAGCGGCACGACATCCTGCTCCAGGATGCTGTAGAGCTGATCGGCATCGTGCGCGTCTTGCGCCTGCCAGTCGGTAAGATGCAGTGAGGTGGGGATCGGCCACCCGTTCGCGCCGTCGTATCCTTCCTGCCACCAGCCATCCAGCACGCTTAAATTGGGAACGCCGTTGAGCGCCGCCTTCTGACCGCTGGTGCCACTGGCCTCCATTGGAGGACGGGGCGTGTTGAGCCAGATATCGACGCCTTGCACGAGATACTTCGCGACATGCATGTCATAGTCTTCCAGGAAGGCAACATGTCCGCCCATACCGTGATCTTTGCAAAAACTATAGACGTCATGAATGAACTGCCGACCCGGCTCGTCCGCAGGATGGGCCTTTCCCGCAAAAATAATTTGCACGGGACGCCAGCGATCTTGGAGCAGAGGCTGAAGGCGGGTCAGAGAACGAAAAATCAGGGGGGCCCGTTTGTAGGTCGCGAAGCGGCGCGCGAAACCAATCGTGAGCGCTTCCGGATCCAATAATGTGCCGCCGGCCAATACTTGCGTCGCATCAAGGCGTTGTTGCATCCATCCCGCCCGTGCTCGTTCACGAATGAATCCCATCAACTTCCGCTTCTGCAGTTGCCGTACGGCCCAGAGTTCCCCATCTGGAATCTCCGTGACCCGGTGCCACACGGCGGAATTGTCCGAATGATGAGCCCATTCCGGTCCCAAATATTTACTGAAGAGGTGATTCATTTCCGGGGCAATCCATGTCGGAATGTGGATGCCATTCGTAATACTTCTGATCGGGGTCCGCTCTTCGGGAACACCGGGCCACAAGTTCCGCCACATGTGCCGAGACACCCGGCCATGCTCGCGGCTGACCCCATTGACGTGGGATGACATCCGCATGGCCAACGCCGTCATATTGAATCCCGCGTCGGGGGTATCCGGGTGCTGCCCCAATTGTAAAAATGTGTCACGGGTTAACCCCACCTGCTCCCAATACGGTTGGAAGTACTGCGCCATGACATGAAATGGAAAGACATCATGGCCGGCCGGGACGGGCGTATGCGTCGTAAATACCGAGCATTCACGAATTCGCTCAATGGCTTCCTCATGAGATTGCCCGGCCTGGATCAATTCGCGATACAGTTCCAGTGTCAGAAATGCCGAATGGCCTTCATTCGCGTGCCATACTTTCGGCGCTAATCCCAAGGCACGCAGGACCCTCACGCCGCCGATGCCGAGTAAAATTTCCTGGCACAACCGCACTTCTTGATTTCCACCGTACAACCGAGCCGACAGTTCTCGATCCCGTGGCGCATTTTCCGGGACATCCGTATCCAGTAAATAGAGCGACACCCGACCGACACAAATTTGCCATACCACCACTTTGACCGTTCGCTGATCCATTTCCACTTCTACGGAACAGGGCTGCCCTGAGGGACCGAGCGCTTGCGTAATCGGCGAGTCCAGCCGGTTGAACGGCTCATACTGCGCTTCCTGCCATCCGTCCGAGGTGATGTGCTGATGGAAATAACCTTGCGGATACATGAAGCCCAAACCGACAAGCGGAATGCCGAGGTCGCTGGCTTCCTTGCAATGGTCCCCGGCCAAAATGCCTAAGCCGCCGCTGTAAATCGGCACCGAGTTATGCAATCCAAATTCGGCTGAAAAATAGGCGATCGTCAGATCATTCCAGTTAGGATACTGCCGGCGAAACCAGGTGCCCTCGCGGCCCATATACTGGTCGAAGGTTTTAAGAACCGCCGAATATTGCCGGATGAAAATCGGATCCTCATGCAAAACCGACAGGCGGTCCGGTTTCACGTCTTGAAGCAGTTTGACAGGATTATGATGACAGAGGCGCCACAGGGTAGGATCGATGGTTTCAAATAACTGCCGAGCCTCCGGCGTCCAACTCCACCAGAGATTGTAGGCCAATTCCGAAAGCCGACTGAGACCGCCGGGACGAGACACCGGGTGACTATCGCTCACAAATCCTCCTTGTAAAAAACGATGAGTACGGAATGCTCAAAAAGGTTATCCGACGAGGCCGCAGGGAAGAAATACCCGAAGGCGTACCCTTTGGGGTACGGTGAGGATTTTTCGAACCAAGAATGAAGGTGGAAACCTTTTTCAGCATTCCATTTAGGCGTGACCGACTTGTTGCCACGGCGCCCAATTCGGCGAAAAGGCCACGGCAGCATAGCGCTCACCGAGGATTCTAGTTACGCGGTTCATGAGCCGCGACAATTCTCGCATGTCGTCGGGCGTGAGGTCTTGACGGAATCGCGGGTGGAGTCCCCATCTCGTTTCCACTTCCTCATTCTCCAGCATAGACATGACGCTGACCAATTTAATTTCGTTCCCCATGCTGCCGCCGGCCGGCGGTTGACTGACCGCCTCTGCACCCGCTGCCGCACTGGCCGTCTGTGGATTGTGCGGCGCTCCTTCGAATGCCGCCTTCATCGCTGGAATAGCGGCATTGGCGCATAACGTGGCGGCCGAGATGATTAATCCATTCCCGGGCGCTTGCGCGGCCTCCGCAATTCGTTCGCCGAACACTCGAAGATATTCCGCTTTCGCCGGGCTCTCTTCCGTCAGCATAAAGGCATGGCGTTCATACACCTGCCGACTTTCTGACACGGCCTGACCGATCGTGACGGTCACTTCCATCTGATCCGTATCGGGTCCGAGCGCGGGCGAAAGGACTGATTTCAACTGGTGGGTGACCGTATCTTCCAAGCTATCCATAAACTCGGGCCGGTCCTTCAACGGGAGATAAAAGCCGGCCAGGCGGTCGGCCATGTTGAACAAGACTTTTAAGAATTCCAGATAGAGTTTCCATTCCTGTTGCGATTTCAGCTTTAACGCCTGTTCGGGAAGACTGCGTTTCACCACGGTGACGGATTCGCCGGAGACGGCAATGAGCAGTGCCGCCAATTCACGAAGTAATGTGACGTGTTCTCCTTGAGAAGCCGACATGAGGACCTCCAAAACTGGGCCATTATATACAAATTGGTGAGAGCGTCCAAGCGCTCGGATCAGTCTAGTCCAATCTGGGATGGAAATTCCATTGATCTTGCGTCATCCCTGCCGAGGCGGTATAACGACTGCAACCTGTGTGGTGAACGAAATGAATCGTGAAGCAAGGTCGTATGTGCTGCGGCGAGCCGAGGAGAATGCTCCCTCGAAGCTCTCGCTTGACTATGCGCAGGCGTTGAACCCTCAACAGTTGGCAGCGGTCACGGCAGGCGATGGTCCTGCGCTCGTCATTGCAGGTGCCGGAAGCGGAAAAACGAGAACGCTCATCTATCGCGTAGCCTATTTGATTGATAAGAGGATCGATCCGAGTTCCATCTTGCTGGTGACGTTTACTCGAAAGTCGGCACAAGAGATGCTGAACCGAGCGGGGCTCCTCATTGGAAGCCGAAGCGAGCGGGTATTTGGCGGCACATTTCACTCTGTGGCCAATACGCTGCTTCGGCAGTACGGCCGATCGATTGGAATACAGCCTGGTTTTACGATTTTGGATCGCGGGGATTCGGAGGATCTCATTAGCCTGCTGCGCGCTCAACTGGGTCTAAGTGAAAAGGATAAGCGCTTTCCGCGCAAGGGCACCATCGCGGAGATGATCAGTAAGTGTGTGAATACGCTGGAAGGTCTTGACGATGTGGTGTTGGGAGAGTTCCCGCACTTCTCGGAGCATCTTGAAGACCTGGAGAAATTATGGCGGGCCTATGAAGCCGACAAGCGAACGCGACAATTGCTGGATTATGACGATTTGCTGGTGAAGCTGCGGGAGTTGTTGTCCACGGACGAGGCGGTGCGGCAGACGGTCTCTCATCGCTTTCGCTATATTTTGGTCGATGAGTATCAGGATACGAATCGACTGCAAGCGGATATCATTCGAAAATTAGCCGCCACTCACGACAACGTCATGGTTGTGGGAGACGACTCTCAATCCATTTACGCATTTCGCGGAGCCACCTTCCGGAACATCATGGACTTTCCGACGCTGTTTCCCGAGTGCCGCCTGTATAAGCTGGAAGAGAATTATCGAAGCACCCAGCCGATTTTAAATGTCGCGAACGACATCATTCGGGGGGCAGCCGAAAAGTACACCAAGCAGTTATTCACGAGAAAGTTGGATGGACCATTGCCCGCACTGGTTCAGGCTACAGGCGAAAATGCCCAATCACGGTTCATCACACAGAAAATTCTTGAACTGCGGGAAGAAGGCGTCCCCTTGGGCGAGGTGGCGATCCTTTTCCGATCCAGTTTTCATTCTTTTGATTTGGAAATTGAACTGTCGCGTCGAGATATCCCCTTCGTCAAGCGGGGCGGCTTCAAGTTTATCGAGACGGCTCATGTGAAGGATCTCCTGGCACATCTTCGGATCATCGAAAATCCGCTCGATGCGGTCAGTTGGAATCGCGTTCTTTTGATGGTGGAGGGCGTCGGGCCTAAGAAGGCCCAAGATCTCATAGGGTCGTTTGTGAAGGAAGATCGACCGGACCGGACGCCTCTTGACGCCCTTCGAGAGGGAGCGGGGCGGTCC
>DATEPO010000230.1:0-2926 GCA_035273145.1 Nitrospiraceae bacterium | reverse complement strand
TTATCCGGCTGGTGCTGCTTTCTCTCGGCGCATGGTGCCTGGAAGGGGCATTGTTTGCGGCGGTCGCCAAGAGCGTGCACATCGAAGATCCGGGGATTGCGCCATGGTTTGCGCTGTCCACCGGCACGCTGGGAACGCTCTTGCCCAGTACGCCGGGTTACGTCGGCACATTCGATTACCTCACGATGGTCGGTTTCCTCGCGTACGGTTTTTCCCAATCTGCCGCGGCGGCCTGCGCCCTCCTCGTTCACGTCGTCCTGTGGGTGCCTCAAACGATAGTCGGAATGGTGTCGCTGCTGATCATCAAACTGAAACCGGCTGCTCCGGTTGTACGATCGCCCTCTACCGCAAAGGTCTCGGCATGACGGACATTTAGGAAGCGTGAAAGGAGGGGGAAGTCGTCCCACACCGAGCGCTCACTCGGCCGCAGTGGCATCCCTGCTTCAGCACGATGCCGTCTCGTTGTGCAAACTTGCGAAGGACGTTGGATTCATCTCGGTCTAACGTAACCGGCGTAGGCCTTGTCCCGCTTGTCTCCTTTTTCAAATGACCTTAGGATGCCTTGACGGAGTCGTTTGATTCCGTTGTCTAGCATCCCAATATGCCATTTCAATCTGACGACACGCCTGCACTCCGTCATCCTTCTCGATGGAGACTCCGTAAGCCCCGGAGTTCTACCAGAACGAGCCAGCGGGTTTATAACAAAGGAATGTTGGACTGCGTGAACTTTTTTCTGCAAGACGTCTTCGAAAGCGTGCTGGCCGCGTGCTTGTTCCCCATCTTTCTCCTGGCGCCCGGATATCTCCTTGCCGCCTGGCTGGATATTTGGCAATTCCGCCACCGTTCGTTTGGAGCACGACTGGCGCTCGGAATCGTGATCTCCTTTGCCGTCACGCCGGGGATTGCCTATCTTCTCTCGCGACTCTGGTCGCTCCAGTTAGTCTGCTACGTCTTTCTGGCCGTCTCTCTACTCTGTCTTCTACTGACAACCGAAAAAAGCCGACTCGTTGATGTTCCCTCGAGGCTGTCGGCTCTTAGATCAGATCGACGTCTACTTCAGGTAGTGGCACTCGCAATCGTATGGATGGGGGTCGCCATATTTCTTCTCAGCGATTTTCAAGTGGCCAACCGCCTCTACCCGAATGTGGTTGCGCATGATTATGCCTGGCGCATCGCGGTGACGGGTGCCATTACACACACGGATGTGCCGCCGATCAATCCGGATTTCTATCCCGGTCAGCCCATTCAACTCTATTATTATTACTTTTGGTTCATGACATGTAGCCTGATCGACATCTTGGGCGGATCCTGGGTCGGGCCCCGCGGCGCGCTTGCTGCCGGAGCGGGCTGGGTGGGCATCGGGATCATGGCGATTGTTGCACTGTATGTTCGCTTGTTCGCGCCCGATCCCCCCACGAAAAGGGAACAGCCCATCCTCATTGCGTTTGTTCTTTTGATGGTGACCGGCTTTGATATTGTGCCGCTTATCGTGACGCACCTGTATCAAGCAACTAAGGGTGCCATCATTCTGTATCCGAGTTCTGAGTGGTGGAATGAGGCCGTCTGTGGCTGGTTGCATTCTATTATTTGGGTGCCGCACCATATAGCCGGCCTTATTGCTACCCTGACCGTATTTCTCCTCTTTAGCAGTCTTCGAAAGATTCGCACCAGGATGCAGTGGATCTTCACGGCGATCATCTGCTCTGTCGGGCTCTTTTCGGCGCTGGGTATGTCCGTGTGGATGGCCTTCGTATTCGCGGTCTTCTGGGTGGTCTGGATCCTGATCTCCTACTTCAAGGGTTGGTATGCCGAGGCACAGGCAGGGGTGTTGGTCGCCATGCTGAGCGCCATCTTATCCATTCCGTATTTGATCGACCTCCATAGGGCTAATTTTACTGATGTCACACCAATCATCGCCGCCGTGCGAACATTTACACCCGTTCACCTCTGGCTGGTAGAGCACCATGCGGGCTTACGACGATTATTTGTCGCCGATCTCGCCAGCCTGCCGTTGAGCTACTTCCTGGAATTCGGTTTTTTCGCGCTGGCAACAATGGTCTACTGGCGCCGCCGATGGGAGACACGGGTAAAATTGTGCCGAAATGAAATCGCTCTTGTCACACTCGCCGCCGTAGCTCTTCTCATCGGAAGCTTTCTTCGATCCAATATCGTGAACAACGATTTGGGATATCGCAGCATGTTATTCGTGCAACTTGTGGTTCTCGTCTGGTCAGCCGATGTCATGCAGGCGCTCCTGGCCGAACTGAAGGGACTGCAGACTGGCATGGGGATTGGCCGCCGCATGGCGATACTCCTGCTCCTGTCTGCGGCCATAGGAATGCTCCCCCTCGTGTACGAGGTTGCGATCATGAAGCTGTACGCGATGGCAGGCGACCTAGATCTACCGGCGCGCCGTGTGTTTCCGTTTCTCAATGAAGCTAATTTAGGTCGCCGATATTACGATTTTCGGGAAGCGTATCACTGGATTCATCAACAACTGCCTGAATCCGTTATCGTGCAGCACAATCCCGATGTCTGGATGGATGTGCCGAGCGGGTTGTATGCGAACAGGCAGGTCGTCGCCTCCGACCGCTATTATGGGCCGCAGTTCGGAATAAGGCAGGACATGTTCGATCCCGTATTTTCAGCAGTCGCGCCGATCTTCGCATCGAATTCGGTGAATCGAGCAGAGGTGTCGCATTTGTGTCAACGCTTTGGCATTGCGGCGCTCGTGGTAAAGGATACAGATCCAATTTGGAGCAATCGCGACAGTTGGATGTTTCGCGAAAGCCCCGCCTTCGCCAATGAACTCAGTCGCGTGTTTGAGTGCGCACTCTTCCTCGTATCGCGGGAAGGGACTGGATAGGAGAAAAATCCACCGCCGAAACGTCGTTTTTTTTAAACTCTTGGATCTTTCGGTGCCGCC
>DATEPO010000229.1:0-11232 GCA_035273145.1 Nitrospiraceae bacterium | reverse complement strand
GGCATACGCAATGCCGGTCGTGAGATACCCGTCGCTGGTCGACGTCCGCATCCGCGGGACATCGAAGAAGGTCTGGTGGGGATCGCATCCCATGTCGAGAAGGAGAGCTTGCAGCAATTCCTTCGACCGCGGGTGATTAATAAATCGAGGTTTGAGAGTCGCCAATAACGCCGCATAATCCTCGACCGGCATATGGTATTGGGCCTCCCGCGGATCGAGGCGGCCGAATGCCTCTTCAATCAAGGTCCGCGCGAACGCGCACAGCGCCAAGGCGCTTGGACGTGGAGAAAAGACGAAGAGCTGCCCTTTGTACAGTTCCTGCCGCCGGATCACATCGGCGGCCGGCGAGTCGATAAACACGGTGTGCATAGGTCCCTCCGAGCTAGATCGTGACGATTTGATCGGCATGCGCCCGACATTCCTTCAGCAACCCATGCTGGACCAAGGCCATGGCTGCCGAATGAACGAGGGTCATGCTGAGCGCCGACCGTTCCGCAATATCGAACAGAGAATGCGTGCCATCGGAGAGGTTCAATACCCACAGCAGCGCCATCTCCATCGAACGGCTCTGATCTCCGCCCACCGAGCGATAGAGTCCCCGCTTCCCGAGCTGCGGTTCGCATTTCGGTTGGAGATTGAGATAGGTCGTATTGTGCTCAAGGATGTTCAGGACGCCCGTGATGACCCCGAACGAATCCGCGAGGGCGGCGGGTGTGACGAAGTCAAGATTGTCGGCCGATGTATGATATTCGGGAAATTTCCCGTGGGGCGTTCTCATCAGGCATCCGACGGGAAGATTGAACCCCGGTGAGCAAAATTGCCGTTCATCATATCCATAGGGAGAAAAGTCTATGAGGTCATGCGGCGCCCTCATGTCTCTGAGGACAGCCGCGACCACGCGATCGATTTCGGCATCTCCTCGCCGGCTTTTCTTATAGGTGAAGCGCCCCGAATCGCCAAGGCAGGCTAAGACCATCCCATGCCGAATCCGATCCGTCAGCGGCTCGTTACGGCTGAGCCACGTAATGGAGCCGATGGTGCCCGGGATAAAGAGGAGGCGATACGAGTAGCGCCGATCGATGGTCTGGAGGAATTTCGCGCAGGCCACCGCCAGGGCGATTCCCGAAAGATTATCATTACAGAGTGACGGGTGGCAGATGTGGCAGGACAGCAGGATTTCTTCAGGCTGCTCGCCCTCCAAAGCCAATTCCCCGTACGTGAGATGGCCGTCGGTGAAAGAGGCATCGATACATACTTCATAGTCTTGGTCGTCTTGAAATCTTCGGAGTTGGACTTCGCTCAGACAAAATCCCCAGTCGTTTTTGTAATAGGATGTCCGGTAAGGGATCCAGTCGGGTCGATCCGGCAGGCTAAAGAGGTGCGGGCGCAGTTCGGCGAGGCGCATGCGTTTCTTCACCGGCTGACTGTACCCGACGACATGGAGATTCGATTGCCGGTAGTCGACGAGGCGATGCCCGTGCCGGTCCTGGATGTACGCGTCTCGAATGTTCCATTCTTGGGGAATGACCCAGTCAAAGACAGGCGTCCCGCTCGGTACCTCGTGGACGGTGATCGGAATCTGACGGCCAAGGATCTCAAGCGTCCGGCGAACGCCGTCGCCGGTAATGCTTCGACCGATCGGATACAGATCTTTGATCAGCGCGTACATCTCCTCTCCCGAGCCGTGGAGGGACGAATCCCGGCATTGCGCGTCAACAGTCATACAGACCTCATGTTGTCCATAAGTTTCGCATCCGGATAGGTACGATCACGGTCCGAAATGCACGTGATCGGAAGCGGCCAGACGATGGACAAGGCCGGATCATCCCACCGTAGTCCTTTGGAGCAATCGTGATGATAAAATTCCGACATCATGTAGGAGACTTCGCTGTTGTCTTCGAGGGTCTGGAATCCGTGTGCGCATTCGGGAGGGATGTAGACGAGATGGCCATTGTCTGCGCTGAGGACGACCGTCACGTGATGGCCATAGGTCGGCGAGTCGGGGCGAAGGTCGACGAAGACATCGTGAATCGCCCCTCTCGTACAGCGCACCAATTTCGCTTCAGGGTAGGGCCAAGCTTGATAGTGCATTCCCCGCACGGTCCCTCGCACTCGATTGAAGGAAATGCTGCTTTGCACCCAGGAGGCCGGCAGGCCCTGAGCGACGCTTTCGCGCTGACACCACGTTCGTGCAAAGAAGCCTCGCTCGTCTTCCACACGCTCCGGCTCGATCACATACGCGCCGTGGATGGCCGTTTCCCGGAAGCGCATCAGCAGACCTGCACGTGAGGGATCGGAATCACAAATTGTCCGCCCCACTGTCGAATGCCATCCATCTGATGCATGATTTCCTCCTTCAAATTCCAGGGCAGGATGAGGACATAATCCGGATGCGTCATGTGAATGCGATCCGGAGCAGAGATTGGGATATGCGTGCCGGGAAGGAACTGGCCTTGCTTGTGCGGGCTCGCATCCACGGTGTAGTCGAGAAAGTCCGTGCGAATGCTGCAAAAGTTCAACAAGGTATTGCCCTTGGCCGGCGCGCCATATCCCACGATCGATTTGCCTTGCCGCTTGGCCGTAATGAGAAATTCCAACAGACGAGATTTTGTCTCATGGACTCGCGCGGCAAATCCGGTATATCCCTTCAGATCCGTCAGCTCCGCCTCGGCTTCTTTGGAGAGCAGGGCGTCTACGTTGCGACTCACCGACTTGGAACCGTCTTCCGCATGACCGGCATAGACACGGAGTGATCCGCCATGCGTCGGCAGTTCATCGACATCGAACACAGTGAGGCCATAGAACTCGAAGATGCGTGAGACAGTCGTGAAGGAAAAATAGGACAGGTGTTCATGGTAAATGGTGTCGAACTGATTGTCGGCCATGAGCCGCAGGAGATGGGGAAACTCCATGGTCACGACCCCGTTCGGCTTCAAGACAGTTTTGATGCCGGTGAGGAAATCGGCCAGATCGGGCACGTGGGCCAAGACGTTATTGCCGATCAGCAAATCGGCGCGATGGCCGGCCGCCACGAGTTCATCGGCTACTGCCCGTCCGAAAAACCGTGTCATCGTCGGGACGCCGCGTTGCAGCGCCGCCTGAGCGACATTGACGGCGGGCTCGATGCCTAACACCGGGATGTCTTGGTCGAGAAAATACTGCAAGAGATATCCATCATTGCTCGCGACTTCGATGACCTTGCTGTCAGCGCCGAGTGCGAGACGCGCGGCGATCATGCGTGTATAGGTCTTGGCATGTTGAAGCCACGCGGGTGAATACGAGGAAAAGTAGGCGTAGTCGGTAAAAATATGTTCAGGGCTCTCGGCGTCCGGGAGCTGGACTAACAAGCACGTCGTGCACACGTATACATGCAGCGGGTAAAACGGCTCCATCCGCGCGACATGCTCAGGTTTCAAATAGGAGTTCGCCAGGGGGGAGGCACCCAGATCGATGAATGTCCGGGTAAGCGGCGTATGACAGAATCGACAACTGCCCACGGCATAGGCCGTGTCTTGGGGTCCTAGGGACGGCTGCATGGCGTGTGAAGCGATCATTCCATCTCCTTTATGAAATATTAGGCTGCCTGACGGCACGGTGCGGAGCGCCAAAAAAAGTGACTGTCCAGTTGTTTGGTTTTCACGAGAAATTCCAATTGACGAAGACGGGTATAGGATCGAGATTGAAAGAGCTCCGGACTCATGGCGATGGTGGCGAACAGATCCCGAAGCTGCACGGCGCCTGCCATCACATCGTGTTGACAGCGAAACCCCGGCAGACGACTATTAATCTTGTCGAACGACACCCGGTAGCTGCGGCTGTCGCCGTCGCTCTTGCCGAAGTGCAGGTCACATTGCGGAAAGACCTGCGTCACGATCTCGGCAACCTCTCTGACTCGATAATTCGCTTGTGAGTCCCCCACATTGAAAATCTCATTATGAATCGCGTCACGGGGTGCCTCTAGGGCGCACGCGATGGCCTGACAGATGTCCAACACATGGACCAATGGGCGCCACGGAGTTCCGTCGCTCGTCATGTTGATGGCCCCGGTCGTCCAGGCCATGC
Source organism: Nitrospiraceae bacterium (assembly GCA_035273145.1). GTDB lineage: Bacteria > Nitrospirota > Nitrospiria > Nitrospirales > Nitrospiraceae > JAICXS01. The sequence goes on along the minus strand of DATEPO010000229.1, from coordinate 7,170 downwards.
CGGCGAGATTGTTCAGCACCAAGTCGAAGCGCATGCGGGGGGAGGCGCCGTAGGCCGTGGCATTTCTCAAAAACGTGGGAGAAAAACGGTCGTCCGCCATGGCAGAGACGTCTCGCTCGACCAAGACCTTGCAGTTGGCATAGGCGGTTTGCGGGTTGGTCTGAGAACGTTCCGTACAATAGTCGTCTGCGCCGGCGCCGTAGACGCTGCAGGAGGAGGTATAGAGAAAGCGCGAAATGCCGGCAAGTCGGCATTGGCGCGCCAGTTCCACCGTGCCGCGGTGATTGATCTCGAACGTAATGTCGGGATTGAACTGCCCCAGCGGATCGTTCGAGAGTTCGGCGAGGTGCACGACGGCGTCGAACCCGATGAGATCCATCATGTCGATGTGGCGAATATCCTTATTCAGGCAGGCCGGCCTTGGCACGATCCCGGAGTTGTACAGCCACCCTTCACGATAAAATCCGGTATCGAGTCCAACGACCTCATGCCCGCGTTCGATTAACACGGGGCCCAACATGGTGCCGATGTATCCGTCTGTTCCGGTGACCAAAACTCTCATAAGATGCACACTCCTTTGCGGCGCCACAAAGGCGCTGTGTTCAACACGGCAACTGGGTCTGCATTTGAACGTGGTCGACAATGGCGTGTCCGATCGGCATGGATGCGGTGGCGGCCGGAGACGGCGCGTTGCAGACATGGAGCGACCGTGGGCCGGGAACCAACAGAAAATCGTCCACCAATCGGCCATCGCGGCTCAGCGCTTGCGCGCGCACCCCGGCGTGGGGGCGCATCAAGTCGTTCATCCCGATGTCGGGCACTAATTGCTGGAGACTGCGCACGAACAAGCGTTTGCTGACCGATCGGAGCCCTTCGCGCATTCCTTCCCGCCAATTCTGCGAGGCAAACGTCCAAAAGGCGCGTGACGATGCCAGGTCTATGGAATCTTGGAGGTTGAAGGCCGATTTCGAATACCCTTCTCGCTTCAAGCTCAGGACGGCATTAGGTCCGGCATGGAGTCCGCCGCCGATCATGCGGGTAAAATGAACGCCGAGGAACGGATAATGCGGATTAGGGACCGGATAAATGAGATGTTTTACCAAGGACTCTTTCTGCGGGGACACGAGGTAGTATTCACCGCGAATCGGCACGATTTGCATGCCGGTCCGGACGTTCATGAGCGCCGCAATCCGGTCGCACTGCAGGCCTGCGCAATTAATGAGAAAGTGGGTGGTGAACGATGTGGAAGAGCTTTCGATCCGAAGCGCCGAGCGATCCTTGGCAATCTGCTGTACCTTGGTATTGAGCCGCAGCTCGCCGCCCCGCTCCTGAATCGCTTGTGCAAACGCGCGCGCGACACGCCCATAATTCACGATGCCGGTGCTGGGCACACGCAGCCCGGCGACGCTCATGCAGTGCGGCTCAATCTCGGCGACCTGCTCCGCTGATAATTTGGCCACCTCCAGATTGTTCGCAAGCCCGCGCTGATAGAGATGCTCTAAACGCGGCACGTCTTGTGCCTCCGTGGCGACGATGACTTTGCCGCAGGTTTCATAGGGAATCCCGCGCGTGTGGCACCATTCAGTCAACATGCGATTGCCTTCGCGGGCAAAGCGGGCCTTCAAACTGCCAGGCCGATAATAAATGCCGGAGTGAATCACTCCGCTATTGTGTCCGGTCTGATGTGCCGCGACGTCCGCTTCTTTTTCAAGAATGAGCAGCTTGGCCCTGGGATAACGTTCGCTCAGCGCGAGACCGGACGCGAGGCCGACGATCCCGGCGCCTATGATTGCGACATCATATTCCACAGCCGCGTGCTCGCTGAGCGTCCCGGACACGTTCGTAAAGTGGTCCGCGTATCATCACCGTTCGGAGGGGCCGGATTACGGCCAGACCTTCCAAGGCGCTTTTCCCGATGTCCATAAGTCCTCTAAGTAATGCTTCTCTTTGAGCGTATCCATGCACGACCAAAATCCCTTGTGCCGATAGCCGACAAGCTGACCTTCTTGCGCCAGCCGTTCGACCGGCTCGCGCTCCCAGACCGTGTCGTCTCCGTCAATGTAGTTGAGGACCTCACGGTGGAGGACGAAGTAACCGCCGTTGATCCAGCCTTCCGCTAATTCCTGTTTCTCGCAAAACGACACTACCCGGTCTCCCTCGAAGGCAAGTCGGCCGAAGCGAGAGGGCGCATGGACGGAGGTGACCGTCCCAAATTTGCCGTGCGCGCGGTGGAATTTGACACAACTCTCAATATCTAAATCGATTACTCCATCGCCATACGTGAACAAGAAGGTTTCATCTTTGGTGAGCCAGTCTTGCAATCGTTTCAGGCGGCCGCCGGTTTGCGTCGTCTGTCCCGTATCCACGAGATGCACCTTCCACCGGGGGCGGTGCCCGTCGTGAATTGTCGTCTGTCCGTTCGACAGATCGATGGAGAGATTGCTGTTGAACGTATAGTAATTCAAAAAATAATCCTTGATGACCTCCCCCTTGTAGCCGAGCGCAATGATGAATTCATTGACGCCATGAGCCGAATAGGTATTCATGATATGAGACAGAATCGGCTTCCCTCCGATCTCGACCATCGGCTTCGGGCGCAGTACCGTCTCTTCGGAGAGGCGAGAGCCCAATCCTCCTGCTAAAATGACGGCCTTCATAGCGTGCTCCTTACTGCACGAAGGGTTTGTCTCGGGACAGGGATGGTTTTATTTCCCCGGTTTTCAGCATCCCGAAGAATCTTTGGTACAAGGGACCGATCAAGTCTTTCCGATCGTACTGCACCAAGACGGCAGCGCATGCGAGACTGGTCGACCATTGGCGGGCTTTGGCGGCGCGCAAGGCCTGCCAGAAGATGGCTTGGCCGTAGAGCCCTTGCCGCTGACGAATACCGGCTCGGTACGCAACCCTATATTCGGGATGATTGCCGAGATGCGGACGCTGTGCCTGCAACGTTCGGATGGCCGCGGCCAGCATCTTTATCAGCTTTTGTGACCCTTGGGATGGATGCCGACGATATTCGGCGATCACGCGATGATGACAATGAATCGGGTATTGCCTCGCAATACGTAAGTAGACTTCCTGGTCATCGGCCCCTTCGAATTCTCGACGAAAGCCGCCGACAGCCAACAGCACGTCGCGTCGGAACATAACGACGATCGGCGGACCAATGAAATTTAGGCGTAACAGCGTGCCGTAATAGTCGGGCAGCGGTTCGCATCGATGGACGTGCCAGCAATCATCCGGACCGAGCCATCGATAATCACCGCAGACAAAGGCGGTATCGGGATGGGCGGCAAAGGCGGCCAGATTCGTTTCTACATGGTGCGGAAGCAAGCGATCGTCACTGTGCAGAATGACGACATAGTCCCCCGTCGCTTCCGCGATGCCTCGGTTGGTTGACCCGCAGATGCCTTGGTTCGTTTGCCGGATGTACCGAACCGGATACCGCGCGGCGACCTCCGGCGTGCGGTCGGTGGACCCGTTATCGATGACGATAATGTCCTCCGGCAGGCGTGTTTGCGCCAATGCGCTCTCAATGGCGTCGCCTAAATATCGATCCTGGTTGTAGGTTGGGATAATGACACTCACGCGTGTGGCGGTCATAAGAGACTCCAACGCGAGACAGCAAAAGAGAGCCGACAAACGCTCCTACGTAGATGGGACATGTGATTACTATTGCCTCATAAACACCTAGATAGACGGTGACAGCAATCTTTCTGCCATGGTACGAACTGCTTGATTCTATGTGGATCATGTGGAGCGGTGCCTCGCATACGCTCGGGCGTGTCAAGCTTTCCGTCGAATGGCTTGTCGTCCCGCCCATGACACAGACGGCATGACACGAGGAGAATCATACGGTTAAGGCATGCGTACTTCGCAGGAAGGGTTGACAGTGACCCCTCGCCGCATTCTTGCTGGCCCCTCTTTCCGGTGCTATAGTTCTGCGCCATGACGCGACAAAACTATTATGCGACGCTGGGGGTATCCCGGGAGGCCTCCGATGAAGACATTAAAAAAGCCTACCGGAAGCTGGTCTTCCAATATCATCCGGACCGAAATCCCGATGACGCAGAGGCGGAGGTCAAGATACGAGAACTCAATGCGGCCTATGAGATTATTGGCGATCCTGAGGGCCGCCGAACCTATGAACGGCTCACTTTCGGCGAGACCGTCGTCGATGAATCGCCTGATCTGGGTCTTGTGCTCAAGCAGATGGAAGACAAACTGTTTGATGAAGGGCGCAGAGAATTGTTTGCAGTACTGATTAAACAGGCGGCGCGAATTAAATCCGAACTCGCCGTCATTCGAGCTCGGACGGTAGAGGCGCAAGGCTACGATACGTTTCACGAGCAGATTGTCCTTGCTCGTGCGAGAGAAGTATTGGCGGATTTCATGAGTCCTGAGATGGACGCGCGAAGAAAACGACTCCTCGATGTGGCGGTTCAGATGATGGTTTCCCAACAAGTCGTCGGCAAGCAGGACGAGAAGGGCATCAATGCCATGCGCGATCGATTCGAACACCTGTTCGAAACAGGAGAATGGCATGGCTTTGCACAGGCCTTGGAGCTGTGGTACGTGAGAAGGTAGGCTTGGACTCAACGGACCGCACAGATCCCTGATTCATCAGCCGAATGGCTGCTAGTGCTCCTCTGTAAGGGCGAGGCCTATAGGGTGCCATCCGCAAAGCAGACACATGCCCGCTCTTAAATCTGATACGCAACATAGGAAGGATAACGTATCGATAAGACTCCTCAAGGTTTTGCCAATCCGACTCCGAAGAGGACAAACATGTCTGCTCGTCATGGGGCCTCGTTGGCACAACAGAAGACTCCTTTGAATGCGACCGCGATGCCCTGCTTGGGAATCGCCCGCACGTTCGTCGGATGGATAGGGGTTCTCATGATTCTCCTGGCTCCACCCGGATGGGGGCATGATGCCGCCATCAATCCGGTTGGACAAGTCACGGCGATGCAGGGAAGAGTCATGGTGACCCATCCGGGTGACACCAAGCCGGTACGCATCACCATCCCTCATGAAGTCGTTCCACATGATGTCATTCACACCGAAGCGAGGGCCCGTTCGAAAATTCTTTTGCAGGACGATACGCTGTTGACCATTGGCGAGAACAGCATGGTGGAAATCGCCGAGCATATCTATGATTCCAGTGTCGATACACGTAGTGTGACGCTCGCGCTGAAGGACGGTAAAGTGCGGGCACTGGTCGGTCCTATTTTTGGTGGAAAGGGGTCGAAGTTTAGTGTTCGGACGCCGACGGCGTTGATCGCATCTCAGGGGACGTATTTCGCCGTATGGACCGATGGATCAAGGAGCGGTGTGGCCAATATCGGCACAACAGGCCAAGTCTCCTTCACGTCAGGTGATCGGACCGTGGTGCTCAATCCTGGTCAGTTCACGGTCGCCGTGGCACATATCGCTCCGCCAGCGCCAGGATTCGTGTTCGGGGCGCCGGACGATGTCAAACAAGCGGTGGTATCGACGGAGTTTACGGAAGTGGCGGTTGCCAAATCTGCGCAAGAGGTCGTGCGAAGTTTCGATCAACGGCGTGAATCGTTCGTCTCCATTCAATGGAGCACTCCGACGGCCATGGTATTTCTTCGGCCATAATTTTGAGTGCTGAGAGATGAAGAGATAGGCTAGACGTTTTTCAGAATGTCTTCCAACAGGCGGGCGATATCGGGCCTAGTCGATCCGATTCTCAGCACTGAGAACTCAGCGCTCCGCACTCAGCCCTACCGAGAGAGCGGTCCACTGACGAATCGCCCGCCTTGCATCACACCGTGTAGTTTGTCGCGATCACGCAGAACCGTGACGCGCCTGAGAGGATTGCCATTGACGACGAGCAGGTCGGCATCCTTGCCGGGCTCAATGGTGCCGAGTGTTTGCGGTAAGCCCAAGAGAGTAGCCGCGGCCGAGGTAGCCGCCATGAGCGCTTCCATAGGAGTCATGCCGAGGGCGACCATCCGTTCGAGTTCCTGTGCATTCTCTCCATGGTAGTTAAATGGCGTGCCGGCGTCCGTGCCGAGGGCGACGTTGATGCCGGCTCGCAGGGCCTTCTTAAAGCTGGCTTCATGGCGAGCCTGCATAGATTTGGCTTTCGTGAGCGCCGATTCCGGAATCCCACACGACAGGCCGCATGCGGCCGTCGTCGCCAGCGCCGACAGGGTGGGAACCATGAAGACGCCATATTCCCGCATGAGGCCCGCAGCTTCTTCATCCATCAGCGTCGCATGTTCGATGGAATGCGTCCCGGCCTTAATGGCATTCTTCATGCCCTCGGCGCCATGCGCATGCGCCGCTACGCGGCGCCCAGCGCGCCGCGCTTCGGCCATGCCGGCCGCCAATTCTTCTGGAGTCATTTGCGCGCACTCAGGGGAGGTGCCCGGCGTCAGCACGCCGCCTGATGCAATAAATTTGATGACTTCCGCACCGGCCGCTAACTGTTCTCTCACCGCCGTCATCACTTCGGCCGGGCCATCGGCTTGACGGCCGATGAAGCGGGCATGGCCCCCGGTCATGCAAATTGCCAGACCGGCCGCCACGATCCGGGGTCCCGGCAGCACACCATCGGCAATGGCCTGTTTGAGCGCAAAGATTGAATGATCGCGGCAGCCGACATCCCGGACGGAGGTAAACCCGGCTTCCAAGGTCTGCCGGGCGAATTGCGATGCCTTCAGCGCCGTCAACGCGGGAGGCTCCTGCTCGATCGTCTGCACCACATCCGCTTCAGCGCCGAGGCACAGATGGACATGGCAATCGACCAGGCCCGGCAGCACCGTCATGCCCCGAACGTCCGGTATCTCGGCACCGCGAGGCACGGACATCTCACGATCCGGGCCGACCGCAGCAATGCGACCGCCTTGAATCAAGACGGTCATCCGGTCACGCGCCGAACCTCGCCCATCGACCAGATGGACCGATCGCAACGCAATGGTCTTCGTCAGTTTACTTTTCATCCTTTCACGGAGATAGGATGCTCAAAAGGGTCATCCAATAAGGCCGCGGATGAGAGAAAACCGGAGACGTACCATTTCAGCCGTCCGAACCTGAGCCGGCCAGGACCGGCTCCGTCCCTCAGGTACGTTGAGGATGTTCTCGAACCGCGAATGCAGGTCGGGAAGGGGCGCGTCTTGGCGCGCCTGGGGCCGGGTG
>DATEPO010000228.1:0-5774 GCA_035273145.1 Nitrospiraceae bacterium | reverse complement strand
GGTTGCTGGTTCCGGCTTGTTTGAGGCCTTGAATGATGCGGCCCGGCAGAGCCCCGACATAGGTTCGACGGTGACCACGAATTTCGGCTTCATCCCTTACGCCGCCGAGGCTGATTCGGACAAATTCCCGTCCAAGCGAGCGAGCAATCGATTTCCCGAGTGACGTCTTTCCGACGCCGGGCGGGCCGACGAAACAGAGGATGGGCCCTTTCATCTTGTCTTTGAGTTTTCGAACCGCCAAATATTCGAGAATCCGTTCCTTCACCTTTTCCAAATCATAGTGGTCTTCATCCAACACCTTGGCCGCGGCTTTAATGTCCAGGCTGTCCTTGGATCGTTTGCTCCAGGGAAGATCCACCATCCATTCCAGATAGGTGCGGACGGTGGCGGATTCCGCCGTGTCCGGGTGCATCTTCTCTAGGCGCTTGAGTTGCTTCTCGCACTCTTTGAGGACTTTTTCCGGCATCTTGGCATCTTTAATGCGTTTTCGGAAGTCGGCGACTTCTTCGCCTCGTTCGTCCAGCTCTCCGAGTTCCTTCTGGATCGCTTTGAGTTGCTCGCGCAGGAAATACTCGCGCTGGGTCTTGTCCATCTCGCCCTTGGCTTGGGCTTGAATTTTCTGCTGCATTGAGAGGACATCGACTTCCTTGCTGAGAATTTCACTGACACGTTTCAACCGCGCGATCGGATCTTCGATTTCCAGCACCGATTGCGAGACGTCCACCTTGACGCCGAGATTGGATACCACCATGTCGGCGAGCCGCCCCGGGTCATCCAAGTTTTCGATGACGACCATGACATCCGGCATGAGGACTTTGCCGAGTCCGACGATACGTTCAAGCTGTTCCTTCACCGTCCTCATGACGGCTTCGGCTTCCAAAGAGGCTCCGGTGGATTTGCGGTCCTGAATTTTCACCATACGAACCGAGTAGTACGGCTCACTCTGAATGTATTCTTGAATCCGTCCCTTCGAGATGCCCTGGACCAGAATTTTAATCCGTTCGTCCGGCAGCTTGAGCATCCGCATGATGATGCCGATCGTCCCAATGTTGTGAATATCATCGGCGGTGGGATTTTCCACGTCGAGCGCCTTTTGTGTCGCCAAGAAAATCATGCGATTGCCGGCGAGCGCGGCCTCGATGGCTTTGATAGACATGTCCCGTCCGACGAAGAGCGGGAGCACCATATAGGGAAACACGACGATATCGCGCACCGGAAGCAAAGGAAGCTGTTCCGGAATCTCGAGGTTTTGAATGTCTGGTTCTGTGGGTTCGGTCGTCATAAACTCTTGTAGTGTTTAGTTTTGAATTGAGGTAAAGAACAGAGAACTACACATCAAAACTGAGCACTCTACATTCAGAAGTGCCGCGGGAGGTCCAACGTTTTAAGATATTTCGCAAATGGCGGCCCGAGCGCGGGATTCTTCAGCGCAAACTCCACCGTCGCTTTTAAAAATCCTAATTTCTCCCCGGCGTCATGGCGTTGGCCCTGCATTTCATGCGCATACATGGGGCTTGTTTTCGCCAGGATGCGAAGGGCGTCTGTCAGTTGAATCTCGCCGTTTTTCCCCGGTGGGATGCGGCGCAGAATGGGAAAAATATCGGAAGACAGGACGTACCGTCCTATGACGGCGTACCGGGATGGCGCCTGCTTCGGGTCCGGCTTTTCGATAAGATCGTCGACACGATGAAGCCCCGGAGCGATGCGTCGATTGGCCACGATGCCGTATCGACTCACTTCTTGGCTTGGCACCTTTTTGACTCCCAAGACCGAACCTTCCCGCTCCTGGAAAATCTTAATCAACTGAGCTAATCCGGGGATCGGCGCGTCGATGACTTCGTCTCCCAGCATGATAGCAAAGGGTTCGTCGCCGACGAGGTGCTGAGCGCACAGTACGGCATGGCCCAACCCGCGCGCTTCCGGTTGCCGGACATAGCAGAAATTGGCCAATTCTGAAATACGGCGCACCTCTTTCAGCATGCCGTCTTTCTTGTTGCCTTTGAGATTTTCTTCCAACTCGAATGAGCGGTCAAAGTGATCTTCAATTGCGCGCTTGCCGCGGCCGGTTACGATAATAATATCTTCAATCCCGGAGGCAACTGCCTCTTCGACAGCATACTGAATAAGCGGTTTGTCCACCAAGGGGAGCATCTCTTTGGGGGAGGCTTTCGTCGCAGGAAGAAATCGAGTGCCGAGGCCCGCCGCAGGCAACACAGCTTTGCGAATGGCTGAAAGAGGCATAAAAGGGATACTAGGGGATGGGTGAACGGAAAGTCAAGAAACTGGAAATGCCCGGGAACGCCAAACGGCTCGCTGTGACGATCATGGTGGAAACGATGAAGGACCTTTACATTAGGGTAAGCGCTCTTTATAATTCGCCAGTTTTTTCACATCCTTTTTTTAGGGAAAGGATCTTTTGGGCTTTGGAGCAGCCCTCTTGTCTATCCTAATGGTTCGGTTGATGCGTCTCCCGACACTAGGTCGGATGCAAGGATTGCAGCGTAAGGTTCTGCCATCATCTCCATGTTCTCGTCTTGTGGATCGCCAATCCCTTGATGCCATCTCTCAACAGAATGTGTCGCCGGTCTGTGTAGAAAGGCGGCGGTGACCATTCGACTGAGGAATCGGCTGATCCTGTATGTCACGATGATTATGCTTCTGCTCTCAGTCGTTCCTGCGTCTCTCTTGAAGGCTGAGGAGACGATGGAGAACGTAGCGTCCATCGATATTCGAGGCATCAAGCGAATTGAAGATCAAGCGATTCGCGGCCGCTTGACCCTGAAAGTCGGGGATCCCTATACGCTTGATGCGATCCGGAATCAAATCCGGATCATTTATGAAATGGGGTTTTTTGAAGACGTTCAAATCGAAACGGATCGGATCCCAACCGGCGTGGCGGTTGCGTTCATCGTCAAAGAAAAGCCGTTTATCACCGACGTGGTGTTCGATGGTAATGAAAATTTCAGCGACGACAAGCTGAAAGAGAAAATTACGATTCGGAGCCAGTCTTTCCTGGATCAGCAGCAAGTCAAGGAAAGCGCCGAAAAGATTCGGTTGACGTACCAGGAGGACGGGTATTATCACGCGCAGGTCATTCCCATTATTCAGACGTTGGAGGAAGATCGGAAACGGCTCACGTTCTTTGTCAAGGAAGGGGACCGCGCGCGCATCAAGTCGGTCATCTTCGAAGGATCGAAGTCGGCCACGAGGAAAGAAATCTTCAAGGTCCTCGCCACTCGTGAATGGGTGTCGGTATGGGGCACGCTCACCGGGAAGGGCCTGCCCTCCTTGTTTACGGACGCCGGTATTCTGAAACGCGAGGAATTGGCCAATGATGTCGAGCGGATCAAAGAGGTCTACCTCAATAAGGGCTTTCTGAATGTGCAAGTCGGGCTGCCGACCATTGAACTGACCGACGACAAGAAGTGGTTCATCATTACGTTTTCCATCGTCGAGGGCGATCTGTATGCGTTCGGAGACATCGGCTTTCGCGGCAATACGGTCTTTGAAGACGAAGAGCTCAGGGCCGGGATGCTGTTTAAGACCGGCGAGGTCTTTCAGCGGGCAAAAATTCGGGATGAAATCACTCGTTTGACTGAGGTGTATGGAGCCAAGGGCTATGCCTTTACCGATGTCAATCCGGTGGTCAATCCGGATGCGAAAGCAAAAACGGCCTCAATTCTCTTCCAGATCAAGGAAGGCGATCTGATTCGAATCCGGGAAATTCGGATTACCGGGAACGACAAGACCCGCGATAATGTCATTCGACGCGAGTTGCGGGTGAACGAGCAGGAAATTATCGATACCGTCGCCATGAAGCGCAGCTTTCAGCGTCTGAACAATCTCAATTTCTTTGAAACGGTTGAAATCCTGCCGAAGCAGGTCGAGCCGGATAAAGTCGATCTCGATGTCAAGGTGAAAGAGAAATCAACCGGCGCCTTTAGCATTGGCGGCGGCTTCAGCACATTGGATCGATTGGTGGCGATTGCGGACATTACCGAGGGCAACGTCATGGGCACCGGCAACATGGTGCGGGTCCGCGGTCAATTAGGTCAACGGCGAACGCTGGGCTTGGTCACATTTCGCAACCCCTATCTCAACGATTCACTGACGTCGCTCCAACTTGACGTGTACCGATCGCTCACCAATTATCTCACCTATGTCGAGGATAAATATGGCGCCAGCGTCACGTTCGGCCGCTGGTTTTCGGAGTACGTATCGGGCAGTTTCAGCCCCGTGGTGGAGCATTTCAAATACAGTCAACCGATCTCAAGTGCGCCTGCGTTCATTCTCAACCAACTCGGGTCCTTCACGACCACCGGATTCCGGACGTCACTGGCACGCGATACACGCGACTATTTTATGAATCCACGAAAAGGGATGCGCAATGCCGTCAATGTCGACTTCGCTTCGCCCCAACTCGGTGGGAATACGAGTTTTTATAAAGTGACGGTCGATACGATTAAATACACGCCGTTATTCTGGGACTTCCGCCATTCCATCCGGGGTCGATTTGGCGAAGTCGTAGGCTTAGAAGGCAAGCCGGTTCCCTTGACCGAGCTGTACTTTGTCGGCGGCATCAATACCATGCGCGGATTTTCGTTCGGCCGGGCGGGTCCTGTGACGACCGATAATTCATTGTTAGGCGCGAATCGTGAGATTATCATCAACAATGATTTTATTTTTCCGATTTCGAATGAGGCCAAACTGAACGGCGTGATCTTTTTCGATTATGGGAAAGGGTTCGGATCCGGAGAAAGTTTGAGCTTTGATTTACGGAAAGCCGCCGGCATCGAATTGCGGTGGATCTCTCCCTTCGGCCCTCTCCGGGTGGCCTACGGATTGAACCTCGAGCCGCATGCAGGAGAACGTAAAGGCGTGTTTGAATTCTCCGTGGGTTCGTTGTTCTAATGTGTGGAAGCCCGAGAGGCTCAGATTGAGTATGACTGAGCGGACAAGTCACATATAATGGATCAGTATGATTAAATACCCTCGGATAAGAGGCGCCGTGTTCATCGGCCTGGCGGCTCTGTGGCTGTGTGCGAGTTGCGCCGGCAAAGAGCGGTCGGTTCAATCGAATGAGTCGAATCAGCAGGGACCATCGGTTCACTCGTCGGCTCCTTCGCGGCCTTCCACACAGGTAGGCGTCGTTGATCTCCAACGCGTCTTGCTCGACACCGAAAGCGGCAAACGGGCCAGAGAGGTCCTCAGCAACTTCATGAAAAATCGCCAAGCAGTCATTGAATTGGAGGAAAAAGAGCTTAAGCGCATGGAGGAAGATCTCGTCAAGCAAGCCAGTGTGTTGAGTGCAGGCGGGCGAAAAGATCGAGAAGATCTCCTGCGTCGGCGCGTCGCGGAATTTCAACAGCGCGCCACTGAAATGAACCGGGAAGTTCAGGACAAGCAGAAAGAAGTGCTTGAAGGATTTCGAGAAAAAGCCGAACGAGTCGTGGCGAAAGTCGCCCAGCAATTGGGACTGCTCGTGGTGATGGAAAAGGGAAAAGGCGGCCCGACGGTGTATAGCGATGCGACGCTCGATATTTCCGCCAGAGTCATTGATGAGTTCAATAAGGAAAAAGACACGCCGTGAGCCAGGCGGTGGTCCGTGCAGTGAAGCGAGACAAGGAGACAGATATGAGCAAGCAGGTCAGGATCATCATCGCGGCGATAGCTATGACGATCATGTGGCCCTCTTCGTTCGGATGGGCGGCAGACACGTTCAAGGTCGGAGTCGTCGATCAGCAGGCGATCTTGGAGCGGTCCAAAGCGGGGAG
>DATEPO010000227.1:0-2151 GCA_035273145.1 Nitrospiraceae bacterium | reverse complement strand
GAGTTGTCCACCTTACATCAGTCGAGCCACATTAGAAAAGTTTAAGTCCCCATCTCCCACGACGCCAGATACTTTTCCTGTTCCTTGGTCAGCTTGTCGATCCCGACGCCCATGCCGGCGAGTTTGAGGCGGGCGATTTCTTTGTCGATCACCGGTGGAACGGGATAGACCTTCTTCTCCAGCTTCTTGTAGTTTTTCACGAGGTACTCCGCGCCTAAGGCTTGATTGGCGAAGCTCATGTCCATCACGCTGGAGGGATGTCCTTCGGCCGTGGCGAGATTTACCAGACGCCCTTCGCCGAGCAAGTTCACCTTTCTGCCATCGCCCAAGGTGAATTCTTCCACACCTGTTCGAATGATCCGCCGCTTGCGGCTTTGCTTCTCTAAGGCCGGAATATCGATCTCGACATTGAAATGGCCGGAGTTGCAGACGATGGCGCCATCCTTCATCTGGGCAAAGTGCTCTCCGCGAATTACATGAAGATTGCCGGTCACCGTTACAAAAAAGTCGCCGACCGCAGCCGCTTCTTCCATCGGCATCACGCGAAATCCATCCATAACCGCTTCGAGGCCTTTGACGGGATCGATTTCCGTGACGATCACGTCCGCCCCCATGCCCTTCGCTCGCATGGCAATCCCGCGCCCGCACCAGCCGTAACCGGCTATAACGACCTTCGAGCCGCAGATCAGCCGGTTCGTCGCCCGAATAATCCCATCCATCGTGCTCTGGCCGGTCCCGTAGCGATTGTCGAACAGATGCTTGGTGTCGGCATCGTTGACGGAGATGACGGGGAAGCGAAGCACGCGCCGATCCGCCATGCTGCGAAGTCGGATGACACCGGTCGTGGTTTCTTCCGTACCACCGATGACGTGTTTGAGCAGGTCTTTGCGCTTCGAATGGAGGATCGACACGACGTCCGCACCGTCATCCATCGTGACTTGCGGCTGATGCTCAATCGCGGATTGGATATGGCGATAGTAGGTCTTGTTGTCTTCACCCTTGATGGCAAAGACGGCGATGCCGTCATGCTGCACCAATGAGGCGGCGACATCGTCCTGAGTACTGAGTGGATTTGAGGCGCACAGGCGAATTTCCGCGCCGCCGGCTTGCAAGGTTTTCATGAGATTGGCCGTCTCCGTGGTGACGTGCAAACACGCGGTGACCCGAATGCCTTTGAGCGGCTGTTCGCGTTTGAACCGTTTCTTTATGAGCCGTAGGACCGGCATCGAGCCTTCAGCCCATTCAATCTTCAGCTTGCCCTGGTCTGCCAGCGCGATCTCTTTCACATCGTAATCCACTGCGTCCTCCTCAGATTCGCAATCATAGAAAAGGGGGGACGGATTTGCGCATCCATCCCCCCTGTAAAATTTACAGAGCTGTTACAGGCCTGCTTCTTTCTTCAAGGCCTTCGCCTTGTCCGTCAGTTCCCAGGTGAAGCCTGGTTCGTTGCGACCAAAATGTCCGTAGGCCGCCGTCTGCTTGTAAATCGGACGGCGAAGCTTCAAGTGATCGATAATCCCTCGCGGTGTCATGGGGAAGTGTTTACGCACCAGCTTGTCGAGCAGGTCCACGGATGCTTTTTCGGTGTTCTTGGTATCGACGAGGATTGACACGGGGTCTGCGACTCCGATGGCATAGGCCAACTGCACTTCGCACTTGTCCGCCAATCCTGCGGCCACAATGTTTTTTGCGATGTACCGAGCCATGTAGGAGGCCGAGCGATCGACCTTGCTGGGGTCTTTGCCGGAGAATGCGCCGCCGCCGTGGCTGCCGACGCCGCCATAAGTGTCGACGATAATCTTCCGCCCCGTCAATCCCGTATCACCCATTGGGCCGCCCGTCACGAAACGCCCAGTTGGATTGATGTAGTACTTCACGCTGACGGGATCGAAAATACCCTTCGGCATAACGGGCTTGATGACCTTTTCAATGATCTCGCTTTCAATCTTTTTACTCGTGATGTCGGGGCTGTGCTGTGTCGAGACGACGATCGTATCGATCCGGACCGGCTTGCCGTCGCGATATTCGACGGTGACTTGGGATTTGCCGTCGGGCCGCACCCACGGCAGGATTTTTTTCTTTCGAACCTCCGCCAGGCGCCGCGTAAGGCGATGCGCTAAGACAATCGGCATCGGCATCAATTCGGTCGTT
>DATEPO010000226.1:0-2870 GCA_035273145.1 Nitrospiraceae bacterium | reverse complement strand
CAGTCATCATTCACTGTTCATCATTACTTTCGAAAAGTCTCTTTCCATGGCCACTTCGATTTCATCCAGCGGCGAGATCCCACGATTCCGTACATGGACCTTCCATGGGCGATGGCGCCGCAGTGAATCAAAGACGACTTTCAACAGTTCCGGCTTGATTTGTTTTTCCCATTCCCGTAACCATGCCAGATTGTCTTCGTCACCGTCATAGTCCTCTGGAAAGGCGGCGTCCAGGCTAAAGCGGAGGGTAAAAGTTTTTTCTTCGTGAAACATGACTCCTCCCTACACGCGGCTGCATTGCGCCACACAATCGGGTCTGCTTATAATATCACCTCCAACACAGCGATCACGAGGGAGAACGTCTATGCCAATCTTCGAATACATCTGTGATGCCTGTCAGCATCGCTTCGAAACCATTGTCCAAGGATCGGCCGTGCCGTCCTGTCCGTCGTGCAAAGCGACGACGCTCAACAAACAGTTCTCAGCGTTTGGAGTCGGCGGATCCGCAGATTGGACGAGTTCGAGTTTTACCAGCCCGGAGTCGTGTGGATCGTGTGGAGATCCGCGTGGCCCAGGCTCCTGCTCAATGAATTAGGCTGCTGAAAAAGGCGCCCGACTTTGTTCTCGGCTCCAAACAATCCTCAACGTACCCCAGAGGGTACGTCTCCGGTTGTTTCTCGCCTGCGGCCGCGTGGGATCGCCTTTTGAGCAGCCTTTTTGATTTTTAATCTTTAGGAGTGAACTTACATGACTGAGCAGAATCAACTCCTCAATCAAGCGATTAATCGATTGTCGGAGTCCGATCCGATTATTAAATTGCTTCATGAAGTGAAGCTTGGCCGGATGAAGCCGACGGACCCGGGCTTGCGGGCCATTACTGAGTCCTGGATTGAAACGTATCGGCAGGTGCTGCAAGACATGAACGGGCTTGAGCGTTCTGCATGGCCTCGCCTCGATCCCCATCCTCGACTTGAGTTCCTCATCGACGCGGGTGTTCTCCCGACCGATCATCCTAGTGTCGCTAATCTCAAGACTACTTTCGAACAGATGCTTGCCGATGCGGAAGGGCATGCCTAGCGCTTCGCCTTGCATTCTGGTTGGCTCTTTTCTTCGTCACGCAATAGCCCAGGTTCTTTTTTCAATTGTAATCATCCTTCCGACGTTGTCATCCGCCGAAGATTCGGACGGCCTGCGACCGTTGCGGGCTCCTAATCAACTCCAATCGACTCTTTCCGAAGACACTCAATTGCTCGACGATGCAAAAGCTATCGAGTTGTTTTTGGATGCCATCGATGGAGCCCCGCCGAACTGGAAGGCAATCTATGGAGACAAGGGTGCCGGCCATGACGAACGGCTCTTTGCGCTCAATCGCGAGCGCGATCGCCTGCGTGAGGGGTGTGGCGGCCTCACAAGCCGACTCACGTTCATATGGTCTGGTGAGCTATCGACCTACGATTCTGAGCGTGGCGGCTTTCATGTCGCGATTGGGCCGAAGCTGATCCCCACACGATGGGGAATTGTTCGATTTAAACCTGAGGATCTACCATCCAATCTTGTGGCCGTGCCACCGTCAACGCTCGATGAGTTAGTGCAGAAACGCGTAAGCAAAGGCGAACCGATCGAAATCGACGTGGCGATCACCGGCCGACTGCTTCCCGACGAATCGATCATCTACGACTTTGCTCACGAAGAACCGGGACAAGGCATGGTGATGCCGGTCGTGCAAGTTCAACAAGTGGATTACGTCCTGAAGGAGTGACAAGGGTTCGAAGACGCTCTTTTTTCGTTAAGGTCATAGCGATATTTTCCATTCCGACTTTGCTAGTGTTAGTTGGTGTTGTGAGCACAGTCAACCAACGTCTGGATGGAAGGAGAACGCATCGAATCGATGTGGGATCATCGACCGACCGCTTCCCGACGAATCGATCGCCTTTGTCAAGGATAAGGTGAGAGCAAAGTATGCGTATGCATAGAGGGTCGGGAAGCTGAAGAGGCGAATGCGTGAACGGTATATCTCACCATGGATCTTTGTACGTAGTCTAGGGGGGGCACCATGCCGATGGAACAAATTCGCCGTAACCAGGCGTTGACCAAAGCGCAATTCCATCAACGTCTGCGCCATTGGTTTCAGAGCACGAACGATGCCATAGTCGGTAGCGAAGAAGTCCGTGGCCAGACTGCCTGGGTGTATGTGCGAGACGGGACGGACATGTTTATGCTTAACGCCGATACTAGTCGTGATGCTGTCGGTCGCTATCTACAGATGGTCACATCGTATGGCGACGATCTGCCATGGGAGGTAGCGCAGAGCCAACGCGGCAATATGACAACCGTCGTTTATGGCCCTCATCGGGTTCGCCTCACGCCGTTTTATCTGTACCTGGCATAATGATATTGAAGATAAGCGCAATAGCGCTTGCCGAGGGAAGTCGTGTGGTCGTGGCATCGGAGAGTAGGTCATATGCATCAGGGCAAGGGCGGAAGAAGGTCCGACAAGGTCGTATTGAAGGCGAATAGGAACGTATATTCATTGTAGTAGGCGTTCCCTTCATGGAGCGGCGTCGAACTCACAAGCCGTCCCGTGGCTTTCTCGATGAAATCAATAGACAGGCGGGCATGTCCGCGTTGCCGCACTGCCTTGAACAAGGCCAGTTCCGGCAATGAAAGTGGGATAAATCCCCCTCCGATCGGAGGAATGCCGACGAAGGTTTGATCTTGGAGTGTGCCGAAGGCTTCCAACGTTACCTTGGCGACTAACGCTTCCTTCCCATCCTTGGGAAGCAAGAGTCCTCCTCGGCTCAACCATTTCTCGATCAAACTACTCGCAAATGCTTGATCCGTGGTCAGTCCTACCGTCTCCACGGCAATCG
>DATEPO010000225.1:0-15787 GCA_035273145.1 Nitrospiraceae bacterium | reverse complement strand
TTGAACGAGACGTACAGGCTTCTATGAACAACTCTCGTACGGCGCCGGCGCTCATCCGATTGCAAGTGCACGCCGACCACAAGGAGCCCTGATGGCGAACGCTGTTTTTATAAGGATACTTCCAACTTGAATTAGGCCTTGTCGGAAAGGATAACGATGGCGGATGTGATATACCCAAGAAGCCCCAAAGCGCTGCTCGGCGGCATCGCGCATCTAGGACGATTAATCGATAAGATCCGGCTGCGGCATGCCGGACACATTCAGGATTACAATTATCTCACGGCGGGATTCGACAAGTACTTGTTGAACCTCTTAACTCTCAAGGGCGAAGACTTGGAGCGCCAGGTTCTGCAAGGCGCGGCCGACGACGGTATTGTGAAATGGGTCAAGGGCCATGCTCCTCACCTTAGCGATGAGGACGTTCGGCAGTGGAACCATCGAATCTTCACGAGCGGTCCGCAAGATGATGCAACTCGCCGGCGCTTTCAATCACGGCTAAACGATATCGCGGCCAAGCGCGGGATTGCGGTGGAGGCATTGCCGGTCGTGACAACGTGGGCCGATGTCATCGAATTGGACGAAGGCCGGCTGTAGTTTGACTCTGCGCGCCCCTATTTGCTACAGTTCACCCCTCACCGATGGTCCCCATCGTCTAGCCTGGCCTAGGACGTCGGCCTTTCAAGCCGGCAACACGGGTTCAAATCCCGTTGGGGACACCACACAACGTGAAGCAGGGCGGTAGGATTTTCAGGCAGTTCCCTTCTCCCGGTCAGTCGATAGTACGCCTGCCCATCATTTAAACCGCTTCGCACTTTAACGGTTGTTCAAAATCTGTCGGGCTTGTGGAATGTGCCTCCCCAAGAGTGCGTGAACCTCAGCAAGTCTTGAACGAAGATCGTGTTTAATACGCGCTTTATCCAGTGAGGCAACTTGCCGGTCGTTCTGCAACTCTTCGAGTTTTTCAGTGAGTTGCTTTAGCCAAGCGTCGGCCTCAAGCACATCTTCTGCGATACAACAAGAATTCAAAGGTGCGAGATAGGCATTCACAAAGAGCTAGAGTTACAAGAGGAACACTGCGCTTCGTGCGATCGAACCCATGGAGCAGTTCGTTCGTCTTACACCAATATCTAGCCGCTTTCGTTAGTCTTGTCTCTGCAGTTATAGCTATCCAAACTTGAATGCAACCGTCATTGCGTACCGCTACGTATTGCGTCAGGGATGGGGGAGTCTCATGTGGGCTCTAATTGCTGCGAGGGACTAAGTGTGCAACGAAGTTCGTCCGTGCCTTACGAAATTGCTCATCAGGTCCAAATGGCCGTAGCGCTGCTTTCTCAGCAATACGTTTCCTTTGACGTTGTCTGACATCTACTAACAAGCCGCTTCGATAGATTAGCCACTGTCGCAAAATTAATTTTCTCTGGAATCCGTATGCCGCATGCCCCCAGAGCCGACGGCCCTGTCACGGACATGATGAGGACAAACGACGTTTCTATACCGATGTCTTGTCGCGCACGGCGGCCTCTCGACTGGACGCGCGACATCGCTACGAAGTGTTTCGCATCTCCGCAAACATGGGCAGTCGCCGTCTCTCTTTGATACAGCCAGGTAGAAGGTAGCTCTGAGAGAACGGTCAGAGCGCTCAGTGCAAGACGTTGATAGGTTGAAACCAAGAAAGGAGGAAACGTCATGAAGAAATCCTGCTGCCCTAGTGTTTGTTGGACGATTCGCCTCGAATGTTACCGCTCCGCTGCCCAGCGGGTCGTTTCCCCTGAGTATGAGCTATACCGTCAGCGAGATCAGCCCGGGCAGTGCGCAACGAGCAGATTGTACCGAGCGACTTATTGCATCCGTTGATTGCCGAGCCGTGTGGCTATTGTTCATTCGAGGCCAGCATGAGACTGCTGTTTCGAGGCGTTCAAGGAGATGGAAGTCTTATTCGAACAGCAGGCTGCTCTCGACCTAGGAGGTGCCTCTGACGAGAAAAGCCTTTCATATGGACACTGGTGCTTTGTGCGACCTGGACGGTTTAGAGGCAGAAAGGCAAGCTCTATCCGATTTGTTTGCAGGTGCCATAGGATCATACAAAAAACGAGCAGCCATTCGCTGTTGTCTCAGGTAGGCATATTCGGTCCTAGATAGATACCCTACTTATTCATCCCATCTTGCGGCTAGCAATACATTGGGTTAACTATGAGGCCCAAGACTGCGCTGAAACCTAGGGAGACCACTATGAGACCCCTTAATAACGTCCCTACGCTTCTTCTGTGCAAACAATGCGGGCTCACAAGAGTCGCTGACAATCATCATGAAGCGAAGGCACGAGCTGAAGTTCATGAGAAGGCATCGAAGCACTATGATTTCGAGCTCATGACTTTGGAGGAATGCCCAGGCCGCAGTCCGATGGTTCATCGAAAGGGTATTAAGCTGGTTTCTTCAGCGACACAGGCAGGGCAACCGATACTAAATTCAGTCCAGCAGTAAGACTTCACCTCGCTGATCCCCGCCATCGACCTACCCTTAACTAACATTTTTGCAGCTGAGCGAAGTGGAGCTGTCCTCCCCTGCGACAGCGAAGACGATTCTGAGACGCTTGGTGTGACGCTGTCCTAAGCAATCCGCGGTAAAGCGGGAATGGAAGTGTGAGCAATGTGGACTCGTCGGCCAGCTATGGTCTTGCCATCAAGAGCATGTAAGGCGTTCGTTGCGTATTCAGCTTCCATCACGACATAGCCGAATCCTAGCGGTTCCCTTGATCGATCCATTGCGACTCGTACCCAAATGACCGGGCCGAATGGTGTAAAGATTTCTCGCAAGTCTTCGGAGGTGACTGAGAGGGAAAGGCCGTCCACGATGAGGGCCGCTGGTATGCGGGCATCCATGGAGCTGCACTGTAGGCCACTATCTTACGTTTGTCTGCCATGTAGCTGGCACTTCGATGCATCGTGCAGGCGGCTAAATCCTTCTACGGTTGGATGTGCAACTTGTGCTACGGTGTGGGGAAAAGGCTGTGGTTTTAACTGCTTGCGTGTGAGCTTTTCAAATCCCGTTAGTGCTACACACACACGCGGTAGTGGTGGCCCCATGAACTCAACACCAAGAGGGCCCAGAGGGTCGAGGCGTGGTTCTTGCGGCCCTCGACGTGCTCCTCCACCAATCGAGGCAACGCTTTCAGATTGAAGCGCTCCGACTGAAGGACCGATCCGCTCAGGACGCGTTCATGCAGGAGGTCGCGCAGTTGACTCTTGAACCAACGTTCTAATGGCACTCCAAAGCCTTGCTTTGGTCGCTCTAGGAATCCTTCCGGAAATCGGTCACGGAAGGCTTCGCGCAAGATCCACTTGCCGCCTGCCGGCGTACGTTGATTCACGGTTCTGAGCGGTCCGGCTATCTTCAACGTACTCGGTATCTGAAGCGCCCACGTGATGACATCGCTGTCCAGCAGGGGAGATCGACACTCAAGCGAATGGGCCATGCTCATGCGATCGACCTTGACCAGAAGATCCTCGGCCATGTACGAGGCGAGGTCGGCGGCCATCATACGGTTCAGTGAGTCATCGTCCGGCATCGCGCCGTACCGCTTTGCCAACCACCCAAGTGCTTCTCCCTGTGTTCGGGCAAAGAATTCCGGCGTATAAATGCGCTTCTTTACTTCAGAGGTCATCTGTTCCCGTAGCCGGGCATACCGCCCAGCAGTGGAAAGCGTCAGGACATCGGCTAGCCTGGCGACGCGACGAAGGCCGGCGGCTGACGAAAGACTGGACAGATGCCCAATCCAGCGCCACGCCGCTGGCGGCACGACCGCCAAGCGGTTCAAGAGGCGCCCGGTGCGATACCACCCGTATCCCCCAAAGAGCTCATCGCCGCCGTCCCCGGTCAACGCCACGGTCACTGATTTTCTCGTCATGTCGGCCAAATACCACGTCGGCAAGCACGAGGAGTCGGCGAACGGCTCGCCGACGTGCGGGACCAGTCGATCCAGTACCTCGACACCATTCGGTTCCAAGACGAATTCATGATGGTCGGTGCCAAAGTGACGAGCCAGCGTCCGCGCGTACGGCAGTTCGCTGTACAGCTCATCCGCAAAGCCGACGGAGAAGGTCTGCACCGGCCGATCACTGAGTTCCGCCATCATAGCCAAGACGATGCTGGAATCCACCCCTCCGCTTAAGAAGCAGCCGATCGGTACGTCGCTCACTAGACGCGCCCGGGTGGCCTCACGCACGTGCCTGACGAGCTCCGCTTTGGCGTCCGGCCAAGCAATAGGCCTCGCCGGGGGGACGGCGCTAAGCGACCAGTAGTGTCGGTGTTGTAGATCTCCCTTCTGCGCGACGAGGTATTCACCGGCCTCCAGCTTTTGTACTCCAGCATAGATCGTCGCAGGAGCAGGGATGTAGCCGAGCGTCAAGTACCGATCCAAGGCCAGCTCATCGATGTCTCGGCTGATCCACGGCACTGCGGTCAATGCGTCAATTTCGGATGCGAAGACGAGGGCATCCGGACCAACAGCGTAGTAAAGCGGCTTCTTGCCGATTCTGTCCCGAGCGAGCAGCAGGGATTGGTTGACATCATCCCACAGGGCGATCGCAAACATCCCGGTGAGTCGATGCAGAGCCTCTACCCCGTGATCTTCATACAAGTGCACGATGACTTCGGTATCCGTCGCTGTCCGGAAACGGTGGCCCGCCCCTTCCAGTGCGCGACGTAGCGTCTGATACCCGTAGATTTCTCCGTTGAAAGCCACGGTCACCGAGCCATCCTTATTCCCCAACGGCTGGCGGCCGGTGTGCAGATCGATAATGCCGAGACGCCGATGCCCCAAGCAGACGGTCTTGGTATTATTGACGTACACGCCAGAGTCATCCGGTCCCCGGTGAACCAGACGATCCATCATCGTCCGCACCAGGTCGACATTTTGGAGCGGTCGGTCCGTCAAGGACACCATGCCGGCAATGCCACACATAATCTACGGCGACTCCCCAACCGAGGAGGAGGAATTCAGCGTCGGCGCGGCAACGAATCCTGTTCCGTAAAACCGCACCGCCGTTTTCACTATCGTCCCACCCCACGGCGATACCACATCGGCGAAGCAGCCCACCTCGTACCAAGCATCCCTGCCTCTCCTAACACCCTCTGATACAGGTCGTCGTATTGACCAACGGTCCGCTCAAAATCGTATGCCTCACGCACTACCTCACGGCCATTTTGTCCCAGGCGCTGTCGCGCTCCCTCGTCTTCAATGAGGAGACAAAGGGCATCGGCCAAAGCGTCGGCATCGCCGGGGGGCACGAGCAAGCCTGTGGCGCCAGGTCGAATGACGTCAGCGATGGCGCCGACCTCACTCGCGACGACCGCTTTTCCAGCGGCTAAGGCTTCAAGGATGACCATGGGAAATCCTTCTTGGATCGAGGGCAAGGCGAAGAAGTCGCAGGTGGCGAGCACTTCAGGCACGTCGGCTCGTAAGCCCAAGAACCGCACGAAGTGCGTAATGTTCAAGTCGGCGGCCAGATGTTCCAGTCGTTCGCGCTCCTGCCCTTCGCCAATGAGGGCAAGTCTGGCTACAGGATGTCTACTGATTACCTTCTGAAAGGCCTGCAATAGGACCGTATGGCCCTTTTCTGGGGAGAGACGTCCCACACAGCCAATTACAACGTCACTGTTCTTGATGGTCCACTCGTCTCGGTCATGCGGGACTGCTGCCTCGTATCGGCAAACCTCGACACCATTCCGGATAGTGATAAGCTTGCTTGCCGGAAGGCCGACGGTGCCTTCAAGGAAATTCCTAACCGGCTCGGCCACGGCCGTGACACGATCCGCAAGACGAGCCAGCACACGGAGCAGTTGCTGAGCGCGGCGGGTGCTTAACGTATAATATTCATGTTCGGTATGGATGACACGGCATCCGGCCAATCTCCCTGCTAGCCCCCCGTAGAGCAGTTGGCCAAGGTGATGCGTGTGCACCACTTTCGTGCCGTTGGCACGGAACTGTTGAACCATCCGAACGAGAGGACGATGGTCCCATTTGCCGTTTCGCGAGAACGCCCGGCAGGGAATGCCGTCCGCTTTGAGGAGATCCGCCAACGGACCGTCCTCGTGCACAGCATATAGGGAACACCTATAACGACGGCGCGTAAGCCCGAGCGCCAGGCGGCGGGCAAGGGTTTCTGAGCCACCGATGGCCAGCGCGTACACGACTTGTGCTACTGAAATAGGACTCACGTGGCCGAACACGACGCTTCCAATTCATCCTGCAGCGACTTCACAACACGAGCCGGATTACCGGCGACGACGCTGTAAGACGGCCGATCTTTACTCACGGAGGCTACGCTCATAGATTTCGGCTTGTTCCAGTGATGTCGGGCGACTTGAAGGAACGTAACGGGTGTAATCTTTACAAATAATCCCGGAGGCAACTATCGGAAGAAATAACAAGTGAATGTAGGGGTTTAGTTGGAGATCTGACAGTTTTGCCTGCTCTGAGCTGCCATGCATTCGACTTACACCGAAGTCGGCGAACAGATAACAGATAAACCACCTGGATCAACGAGGGTCCAGCACTGCGGAATATCTGAGGTCAAAGAAGCGTTGTCACCCGTATGGGTTGGCGTCACAAGCGTGACCTTGGCGTGGCGGCCCGTGGCTCTCTTCTAGAATCTGATGGTAGACCTGACGCACTGCCTCCATCCGGCGCTGTGGACCACAATGCCGGCGGACATACTCCCAACCAGCCAATCCACTAGAAGCGCGCCGTTCTCTATCTTGGAGGGCGTCGAGCATCGCGGCTTCCAAGGCGCCGGCATCTCCTGGCGGCACCAGCCACCCCGCTGCTGCCGGTTTCAGAATTTCCGGAATCCCACCGACCTCGGCTGCAACGATGGGCTTCCCGTAGAGCAGAGCCTCCAAGAGCACATTCGGCAAGCCTTCGCTGAGTGACGGAATCACCACGAGATCAAGGGCTGGGTACAACTCTTCAATGTGAGGATCATGCCCGGTGAACAAGACATGGTTGGCAAGGCCCAGACGGCTCACCTGTTGCCTCAACCGTTCCTTCTCAGGTCCGTCCCCGATGAAGACCGCCCTCCGATTCGGGGCTTGTGCGACGACTCCCTGGAAGGCCTCAAGAAAAATCTGCTGCCCCTTCTCAGGGCTCAATCGTCCAATGACGCCGACCACGACCTCTTCCGCGGAAATGCCCCATCGCCGGCGCCACCGCGGGCCGCTGCCGTCGACACAGCGCTCTGCCGGATCGATGGCATTGTGAATGACGTGAATGCGGTTGACGGGGACGCCGCCAGCCGCTAACTGATCCGCCATCGCTCGGGACATGGCGACGACCGCATCGGCACGCCGCAGCACCCAAGCATCCAGCCGATTGTACAGGCTGATACGGCGGTTCTCGCTCGTGTATCCGTGCGAGAAGGCCAGCCAGGGAATCTTATACAGCCGTCCGCAGATCCACGCGACGAGCGCCGACTTGTACCCATGGGATTGGATGACCGTAGGGTGATGCGTTCGTATGATTTTCCCCGTCCGAATCAGCAAGCCGATGTCATACCGTCCGGCTTGCGTCAACAGCTCAACCTCGAATCCACGACGCACGGCTTCCGCCACGGCGCGCGTCAGTTGGTGGCCCTTGACCAGGAACATACCTAAGATGAACCGTACGTCTTTCGCATGCTCGATCAGTTGAAAGAGCCCGCGTAGCGGTCCCGTGACCTCATTGGCGGCGATCAACGCAAGGACTCGGATCTCGTTCGATGTGCGGGGCTGAGATCGGCTTCTTGTAACAGCTTCGCTGATCTCGTGACCTTCCCCCATTTGTTACCCCACAGCTAAAGTTGCTTCCTGGAACGCACTTCTTTCGGCAACGGAGCGGTCGTTTAAGGTCATACATAGTACGCCGGGGCCGGCCGGTGACGGCACGACGATGCGGGACCGTCGTGGCTTTCCTCTGCCTCAGCCGACACAGTTACAGCCCTTCACGATAGAGTCGCCCACTTTCTTATCATTGACCTGTCACTCTTCACAATCGCCATAGATGCGTGGTGAGCTAGAGCGTCGCTTGATGACAGCCATTTCTCGCATAGGATCCAAGGCTGGTCGAGTGCTTTGGGCGAACCAGCGGATTGGCCACTTTTCCTATACTTTTCCCTGAGTCCATTCACTAAATTTCGTTCATCTGGTCGAATGTGACTCCAAACGACTTGTATGGATAAAGTTCTTTGAGTGAGCTTGCAATCGGCCATTACGACGGCAAGAGCAGGGGAGGAGCGTTGATGGCGGGAAAGATAAGAACACCGACTGCGAAAGATCCGCAGCCGGTGTTCGCCTTGCACGCCGGCTTATTACCTGACCTTGTTCATGAGTTGTTTTAGCTTTCCCAAAAACCTGCCTGTATGTTCGGCCGTAGAATCGGACGACGGGGCAGTAGGGGCCGTAGTCGTCGTTATGGTCTGCGAGGGCGTCGATGGAGTGGGGGATGGAGCCGTAGGCGCGGTGGTCGTCGTACTCCCGGTTGGAGCAGTACTCGTGCTTGTCGTCGTCAGGACAGGTCCAGCGGCCGCAACCCCCGGCTGCGCCGCTCTCCGCCAAGCAACATACGCAGGACTCCACCAGTAGCTCTGGTCGAATTGCTTCCCAAGGTACAGCCAGGTTTGCGCGTTCGCCACGCCGCCCGCAAAGATTTGATCGCCCCGATCCCGATACGTCGTATCGCCGGTGACATAGTACATCCACGCATAGGCCGGTGCGACGAGAAGGCTGAGGTCGGGCGCCGGCGACATGTCCCCGCTGCTCGTGACCACATTCGTATACTTAAAGCATTGACAATCAGTGAGCCACATGCTGGGCCAAAGGCCGTCCAGCGCCGTCTTCACTGCGTTGGGAATCCGGCTATCGTGCGTCGCATCATAGGCCTGAATCAGTGCCTGCATGGTGATGCCGACCATAAATGGACGGACATAGGGGGCGGTTTTGGAGATGAACCATTGATCGATGTGCCCCAGTGCTTGATCAATCATGTCTGAGAGTCGGGCCCGGCGAGGCTGCCCGACGGCTTCGGCATTTAAATATGCCATGATGGCATACGCGACTTCACGGCTGACAGAAGCATCCGCCGACCATTCCAACGGCGTCCCGTCACTCGCGAATGAAGCATTTTGTGACAACATAACAAGAGCATTCTGGGAGACCGTATCGCGAGTCAGCTGGTAATCGAGCAACAGGCCTTGCGTAAAGTTGTCATAACCCGCGGCTCGCCCATTGTTGGGCAAGACATAGCCGTCGCGGTAAATCGTTTCAGCTAGTCCCGCACAGTACTTCCACGTTGGGTCCCCGGTATAGGAAGCGATCTGGTAGTACACGCGCTGGCCATCATAATAGACGTCACCGCCCTGGGCAGCAAAATCTTCAGCCCCAGGGATGAGCTTATTGCAAATCTGGCGGCCAAACGTCGTCATATTCGATTCCCAGGTACTTAAAAGGGGGATGGGCGTATCGTCACCATATGTAGGACCGGAGGTGAGAAGAAATAGCCATCCACCGACCATCGTAGCAGTTGTGAAGAAATAACTGGAAGCCGATGCCTTATGTCGCATGGTGTGCCCCTTTCAGTGGACAACATGTTCGGACGCGGTCAGACCCGGGGTTAAGGAGCATTCGGTATGCCAATAAAATTAGCTTAAATACCATAGACTTGCATTGCTTATGAGATCAAATTTGTACCAGAGCGACAAAAATAGATGAGGTGCAGAGATCAACAGGAATAGCTCATCGGCCTGGGAGCTCAGCCAAAGCGGCACTCTCGGAGGACGTCCTTAAGGTACGGCTCAAGTCCGTGACCTGTCTACAGTCACGATCCAACGGCTATCGAGTGACTCGTTGCTGTAGCCGTTTCTTCTCGAAGTAGTCCTCCGCGCCTTCTTTCCAAGAAGGCCACGCAATTATCCGGTGTGCCGCAAATTAGCGCAGCCGTTTCCAGCAGACCTCGCTGGAGGTCACGGCTTTCGCTGTGGACCACGCCATTTAACATAGTCGAAGCTCCAACGGTAGTTTTGATTAAAGTGCTTGGGGTCGTTGAAATATCCGCCTAGGACACCTGCCGCAAAAATCTTGTCTCCCTGTTCACGGTACTTGTCCTCGCCGGTCATCTTGTACAACCAGCCATAGAGCGGCACGACCAAGAGATTGAGGTCGGCGGCCGGATCTTCTCCTCCATGGGGCATCTTTTTGTCCGTATATTTGAACGCATCGATGCCCGACACCCACATATGGTCCCACATCCAGTCCGCTCCCGTTTTCAGAAGCGGCAGCACTTTTGGATCCTGGGTCTTCTCGTGCCACAGGATCAATGCCTCGGCGGTGAGGGCAGCCATGAATGGACGCACATACTCGGCGGTGTGGCTGATGAACCATTGATCGTAGTGGCCCATGGCGAGCCCAACCAACCGTTGCACTTCGGCCCGGTCGTTGTAGCCGACCGTTTCGGCGAGCAACTTCGATTCAATGTTATAGGCAACCTCTCGACTGCCGTCGATGCGGACAAGGAAGGGATCGGTCTCGTGGCGTGCGAAGGCGGCGCTGCTCGCCATCCCGATGAGGGCCTCCTTCGAACTCGCATCGCCGGTTCGTTGATAATGCATCAAGAGTCCGTGCGGGAAAATCATCCACCCCGCCGCGGCAAATCGGTTTGGCTTGAGATAACCATCGCGATACGCTTTGACGGCATGGTCCGCACATCGGGTCCATTCTGCACCACCCGTGTAGTCCGCGATTTGATAGTAGACGCGCGCGCCATCATAATAGTTGTCTCCTGAGTCGCAGTACTTCTGTCCGTAGTCCTCCATGTTCGTCTTCCACGAGTCGATCGGAACGCTCGAACATGCAAGTGTACTGATGCTTATTGAAAGGACAAGGCAAAGAAGCGACATGGCGGACAGACGATTCAGCAGTCTCATGGGGAACCTCCTCACTTAGTCTCCGCAGATTAACCCAAAGTAGACGGTGTGTCTGTCGGGTTTTTAGGGATATGGACCCACAGCAGCATCAATATATCTATTGGAGCAGGGACTGGGATGCCAGCAGAGCTAAGCTGCGATGCGTGGTCTGCTCAGTCTCAAAGCAGGCCACAAGGGCCGACCTTGAGTGTTGAAGGCGACCCGTCGAATTGCATCCAGATCAAGAATGCAAAGTACAGCTCGAAGGAAAGGTCGAGCGGTACTTTTTGAAGGCCTCAGGAATGAGTAATGACGATAACAGTACTAGGCTGTCGCCAACCGTCAACCCCCTTCCCAGGCATCACCCTATGAGGCGATGCGGCAGGTATCTTTGTGGAGAAAGGATGGCTCATCGACAGGAGAAACGGCTACCCATTACGTCGAGTAGGGCTCAGCGTCTCTCTCCGCGGCAATCGGGCTACCATGTTCGAAGCCGATTTTGTTGAAACCTTCTCGAAGAGCACCTGCCAGCGTCCATTAACATCTTCCGACCGATTCTCGGTCACAGTCCATTCGATACGCCGACGTCGCCTGGATAATGGCGTTGTAGATGACCCTCGCAGCAGCCGACCAACGAGGGTTGAAGGGTCTTCCACCAAAAGCCGCCTCAACTGCTTTTCGTTCATCATGTGTGAGAGGTCGCATGGGGTTTCTTCTCCTCTTTCATGTGTGGCCGGTCTGCCCCACCACACGTCCAAGAAGACGCGTGTCTTGCTCAAGCGTCATGTCACCTGCATATATACGGTAATACGTCTAGCGATATAATCCGAAGATAAGGAAATATCTTGCCCAGCGTAACCCTTACTGCATTTGAACTGAGCGAACGTTGGTGCAGATCTAAAGCGGGCGGCCAAGCTCGCAGTAAGCTCTCCGTAGCCTATTAGGTTTGTCCCAATTGGCCTCTGCAACGGGTCGGCTAATGGTTTGCTGCGGTGACGTGACGGTCAGGGTGGAGAGGCGGCTGGATGCACTCCTTCGGAGGGCAAAAAAAAGAGGTCAAGGTGCACGCCTAAAAAGCTGCATCGTTACCGGATTTAGGTTTCCCTTGTCCGGCTACGCCTCTTTCTAGTGGCATCTTGGCCTCAAGTCGAAGGTACACGAGTCACCCTTGAGGCACTATCAGCATAACAGGCAGCCGCGAGTCGGTGTATTGCTGAGATGATCTCAACTGGCTCGTTACAACATGGGATATCAATGACTAAAGATCAAGTGACCATTGACAGGATCGATGCATCGGGCTCTGCAAGGCACTATTAGTAGATCTTCAACCGGTCGAACTCTTCTTTGATGACTCGATAGCAATCGCACGAAGAAGCTTCCAACTTTTCCCAATTTAAGACGGTAATTCGTTTGCGCGCATGCTTCACAAGGCCCGCCTTTTCCAATGTCCCGGCCACAATGTTGACTCGGGGACGGCTGACGCCCAACATTTCCGACAGGAACTCCTGCGTGAAGGCGAAGACGTCCACATTTGTTCTGTCATGCATCATCAAGAGCCATCGGGCATATCGCTCCTCTACGGAATGCAGGCTGTTGCAACCTCCCGAACGAGCGATTTGTGTCAGAAGCGCATGTGTGTAACGGCGCAATAAGGTATCAAGGCGCTCCTCTCTCCTTGCTTCCTGCTTCAGCTCTTCTGCCTTCATCCGCAGCGCTTCACCGTCCACCTGGACAATCGCTTTTGAGACTGCCACGTCGATCCCTAAATAGGCCGCAATGCCGAGGATTCCTTCATTGCCGACCGTCGCAATTTCAATCGTCGTCCCATTCTTCATCTCGGTCATCATGGAAATCACACAGGTGACCGGAAAATAGACGAAGGCAATCGTATCACCTGGATGATACAAAATATCTCCCATCGAGAGGGAGACTCGCTGCATGTTGGAGATCAGCGCCTCCTGGCTCGACCTTGAAAGCGCAGCCAACAAGCGGTTTTCGGCAGTCTCGTGTGATTTCGCTTTACGCAAAACACTCCCTCAGATGTGGGGGTTGCTTAATATAGCCTCTGAACGGTTATGAATATCGGATCACAAGAAGAGTGTGAGTCAGACGAGAGCTAGACATTCAGAACCCGCTCGCCTTCCAAAAACGTCTATAAACGTCTATGCGCCGGCTCCTATGTATTCCAGGTGCTTGTCCTACATGACTTGGCAATTTATGTCAGTCATTTATGTAACATTTATCATCCATGCGGTTCCATTGCTTTTTGGCAGTCCATGCTTGCTTGCGGTGAAACGACATGTTACGAATTTCGTGTGCCGAAGATTCTTCTTATAGACGATGATCACACGTTCCTCAATGCCATGACGGCATTGATTATGACCGTCCGCATCGATATCGCGGTCGATACTGCGCTCTGCGCAGAAGCTGGGCTGCTATTGATCGGCATCGCAGACTATGATGCTGTCCTGAGTGATGTCCGGATGCCTGGATTGGATGGGTTGCGATTGGTACGGGAATGCAAGCGGCTTCGTCCGAGTACGTCGGTTGTCCTGGTGACCGGGTATGGCGATCAGGAGGTGGAAGCCGAGGCGTTGCATCTGGGAGCGTATGCGTTCATTCATAAACCGGTTCAGCCGGATGTGCTGCTATCAGTCATCGATCGTGCGATTCAGAGAACGAACGAATCGAAGCCGAGAGGAAGCCTAGAACCTCGCATCGTACCGTCCAATCTCGGAGAAAGAGAAGGCATTACGAGGAAGATTCTGGAGATCAGTCGACGGATCGAACAACACTTGGAATGCCCTGGTAACGACACCGTGCATTGAGTCTCAGGGATCGCATTGGTTCAGTCGGTCTGGCGACGACGGCCGTTCGATCCTGAATCCGCCGGTGGTCTTTCCCGACCTATCATCGGCCACGCCAATGGTTCTTCACTACGATGATGCTTCCTCAACGAGAAGAGATCGTCTCGCTCTTTCATGATCATTGTACCAATGTGCCAAGCTAAGGAGCGCAAACGAATGGTAACGCCTTTGTCTCCACCTATTCCAACGTTCCCACGCTGAACAGAGCGGACCAAGCAAATGAACTTTCCTTTCCTTGTCCGATTGCTGTTAAAATGTCTGCCAGTCCATTGGCTCGTTCTCTACGAAAGGACCTAATCTTGAAGACAACAACGCTCCTTGCCGCCGTCATTGTAATTTCTCTCATCGGCGTTCCGGCTGTCTCCTTTGCGAAAGCCAGGGGCGGGTCAGGAGGAGGGTACACGAGTGGTTCACGTGGTAGCGGCGCCTCCGGCAGCATGGGAAGCCGAGGGTCACGGACCTATGATCAGAACGGCTCTCGGCCGATTGAGCGGTCCATGACACCGAATTCTTCAGCCGCTCCCTCCCAACCGGCGCCGGCTCATTCATCGGCAACGGCGGCCGCACCATCCGCTCCCTCCTCACAGGCCATGCAACCCTCCTTTCTACAACGGCATCCATTATTGGCTGGTATTGCCGGAGGTATGGCAGGGTCCTGGATCGGGCATATGCTGTTCGGAGCCACGGACAGCTCCGCACGTGTCAGTGAAGACGCGCGCGATGGTGGGGAAAGCGCGCCAAGTGGCATTGGTTCTCCCGGGCTGCTTATCTTGATCATGCTGCTCGGCGCCGGCGCGGTCTATTATTTTATGAGAACACGCCGGACGCCTGAACCGGATTTTTCTGGCCTCACGCGAAGCGCATTGCGGGATGCCCCGGTGGAACGAATTTCAACGGGCGGCATTCGGAGCACGATGGCTGAGACAACAGTCACTCCCACTGATGAAGCGTCCTTTAGACAAATGTTAGTGGAGGTGCAAACGGCGTGGAGCAAAGGGGATCTCGCCGGGTTGCGGCGCTTCGCCACGCCGGAAATGTTGTTCTATTTCAGCACAGGTTTAAGCGAAAATATTAGCCAGGATGTAGAGAATCATGTAGAAGACATCCATATCGTAAGTGCTGAGGTGCGTGAGACTTGGACGGACGAGGCGATGCACTACGCAACCGTGTTGCTGCGGTGGACGGCGCGCGACTATACGGTGTCATTGGCGAAACGGCAGGGAGAGCCGGGCTATATCGTCGAAGGCGATGAACACACCCCGCGCGAAACGACTGAGACCTGGACGTTCATGCGCCATCAGAATGGCAAATGGTTGCTGTCGGCTCTTCAACAAGTGGAGTAACAGGAGCCCGAAAGACTTTCATATTGGATGCGCGTATCCTTATCAAACTTGATAGGTTGCTTGAGGTGCTGCTCCCATGCACTGGTTTTCGTGCTTGAGTCTAAGAAATTTGTGGTGCGGATTACATAGTTGACCGGGGTTTGTTGCAATAGTCCACTGCAATAAAATTGATAAAGTTTGCTGTCTCCTCGTCGAATAGTACCCTCCCTCAACTGAAGACGTTTTCAGCTTTCTGACATCCGACAGAAGGTGTCGCCGATAGTCGCGCCTGGCCTTTCCTTGCTAGCATGAACACTAAAGTAAAGACCCTGTAGCATCGTGGATGCCAGGGATCATCATAATAAGGAGGCTCTTATGATTAGAAAGGCCATACAGTTGTCTGTGGCAGCCAGTATGCTCTGCGCTATTCCCGTGTTTGCTCAAACAGGGCAGCATACGCCGGGCTCAATGGATATGACCAGCTCAAAAGACGCCACTCCAAGTGAGTATGCCGTGTTGCCACTTGCGAGGGGCCAGAAAAAGGAATCGACGGACAATAGCCTTGTCGGCGATGAAGTCAAAGGGAGGGACGGCAAGATCATCGGCACACTGGACAAGCTTATTATGGACACGAAGACCGGGAAAATTGAGTACGGTGTCGTCAATT
>DATEPO010000224.1:0-3618 GCA_035273145.1 Nitrospiraceae bacterium | reverse complement strand
TCAACAAACAGGTGCTCGCTGGAAAGGTCGAAGTGGAAGGCATCGGGTGTGCGTCGTGTCATATGGTTAGTGGTGTGGCAGACACAGCAGGGCAACCGCCGACCTTCAAGATCAATCCCGACAGCACCATCTATGGGCCGTATGCCGATGCGGAAGAGAACCTGGTGCACCAGTCGACGCAATCGCCGCTGTTCAAAGGGGCCAACTACTGCACGTCCTGTCATTTCGATAAGGTGAAGGATGCGACGCGCCGCGATTTGCCCGGCGAAATCTTACATGGGACGGTCTGCCAAGATTGCCATATGGAACAATCCACCGGGAGTTCGACCTCGAAGCGAGGATCGATGACGCGGGCGATCGGCCGCCATTGGTTTCGCGGTGTCGTCATTCCAGGCATCATGCTCAAGAATCGAAATCTTCAAGCCGAATGGATGCCGCGGGTGGATGTGGAGACTTCGAAAGGGTCGGACAAGGTGGAAGGAACCGTGCTCGTACGAAGCGGCAGCTTACCGCACAGTTTCCCCGATGGCGACCCGATCTTAAAGCAGTTTTTTGTGACAGTGACACTCAAGGATGCCAAGGGCGTGACCGTGGCATCTGAGGTGAAGCATATTGGTCTGCCATACGATCAGATCCTTCGTGGGCCGATTCCTGATCCGCTGATCAAGGGCGGCACGACCCGGCGCCTGCCGTTTAGCCTGGCGCTGCCGTCTGGGAGCCCAGCGCCTGTATCGATCGAAGCCCTGCTGACCTATTCCTTGATTCCAGAACCGACGCCGGAGTTGCAGGCGAAATACCTCGCTACGCTGCCGAGCGATAAGGATCGCGAGACCGCGACGACTCTGATTCACGAATACTCCCAACCGCGCGTTCTGACATTCCGCATCAAAGCCTTATGAGACGGAGAGAAGAGGGTTCGGCATCGTGACGAGAGCCATGAGCCTAATCATCAGTGTTACAGTAGCGGCCCTCGTTGCCCTGGCCGGTGCCGTGCACTGGAGCGACGCGCAAGATGCCAAACCGAAGGCCGCGACGGTGGACAAAGTCTTTCCCAGTTCAAATAAGTGCAAACGCTGCCATGAGCGCGTCTTCGAAGAATGGGAAACCTCTCCGCTGTCCAAATCGATTCATTCGCCGGTCTTTCGAGCCGCATTGGATGAGTATCTGACGTTTTCAGGCGGCAAGGATAAGGCGCTCTGCTTCAAGTGCCACGCCCCGCACGTCAATCTCTTTCTCGATCAAGTCCAAACATTCGTGACCCAAACGCAATCGAGCGATCCCACTATCGATGGCGTCGGATGCGCGCAATGTCATCTGATCAAGCAGATCGATCGCACGAGCAACCCGCCCCTGCCCAAATACGAGCCCGGTAAAACGCTCTATGGACCGTATAAAGATGCGGTGCAGAACCTCGCGCATCAATCGATGGAGCTGGATCTCTTTCGCAAGTCGGATCTCTGCTTGAATTGTCACCTCAGTGTCCCGGCGGCGGCGAATCTCGGCAAAAATAACGATCTGCTTGGGAATTGGGAAACCAGCAAGGCCGTCAAGTCGGGCAAGGAATGTCAGACGTGCCACATGCCGGAGCAGGTCGGCGAATCCGCCAACGGGGAGAACAAGCGTAAGGTGGCGAACCATACGTTTCCAGGGCGCATCGGCAAGCTGCGACAGGAGGCAGCGAAGCTCGACGTTGCAACCGAAGTCAAAGGCGATCAAACCAAGGTCACGGTCACGGTGCAGAGCCTCGTCCCACACAACTTGCCGACCACTCATCCGGCATGGGCACGGGTGGTGCTCGATCTCAACGTCAGAGGAAAAAACTTAAAGACGGTATTTACGGATCAGCGGAGCTATGGACGTGTATTCGCCGACGGCAAAGGGCAGAAGACGGTCTTCGATTTTGCCGCCACCAAAGTACTGGAGGACACAGTTCTTAAGCCGGAAGAAACACGTGTCGAAACCTTTACGTTCCCCACTCCAAAAGACACTCGAACATTCGACGTCGAAGCCGCCTTGAATTATGCGCCCGTCAGCGGTCCGCCGTCCTTCCTCCAGCGGATCGAAGCGGAATCGTCCAAAGGCAGCCAAGACCCGGCTTTCCAACCCATCTCGATTTTTAAGAAGTCCGTGAACGTGCCGGTGCCGTAAGCTGCTCCAGATTCTGTTGAACGTCAGATCTCTACACCTCACTACGTGCAGACGTTAAATTAAGCAGGATGCGACAGGCCTTCGCTCCGGCACCTGGAGCGGCCGGGACTGCATTGCGGGGCGGAAACCCTTCTGGAAGTCATTCGACCATGATCTTGGGATCGTGCGGCCCAGTCAGTTCAAGTTTTCCTTCCCGCAATATAATCGGGGGCTTTATCGATCATAGAGTTTTTTTGCATATACCTAACTCTAGGCGTTCAGAAAGCCCGACGTGCCATCGAATCATGAAGGAGAAAAAAGGGATCGCAGATTACGTATTAGCACAAGACTAAGTCTTGTACGTCTGAGGTGTCCCACCAAGGACAGGTTCACGGTCGATGCGCTTAGTCCGAAATGATGACCGATCCCGGCGATTTCATCTTAAATATTTGAATTGCGGAATAGATGTTCTTGGCGGGTTGGTTGAGGATCAGTTCGGAATTGGTGACGTGGGTGTCGATCAGCTCGTAGGGGCCGCCGCTGTAGTAGAACTTACAGTGGTCCATGTTGCAGTTTTTGTAGACATGATTGTCCAAGGTCAATTCTTCTTTTTCAAAGTTCTTGCCTTCGATCACGATATACGTGGGTTTCATGCGTCCTGTCTCCTCACCCACGCACTATAACAAAACATTCCCACGCTCGCAAACCTCAGTATTCTTCAGTGGATTATCATCTCGGGAACGGTGTTTCGCCTTGAACATTGCCCGTCAGGTGGATACAATGACCGCGCTTTTTGCCCTGACGCAGCCGAAGGCTTCGGGTAGAGGCGCGGCTGTCTAAAGGGGTGGTGCGTCGTGAGCACGACTGAATTGGACCAGGAGGAATAACGTGGATGTGACAACGGCCGTCGTTCTCTTTGCCATCGTCGCTGCCGCTGCCGGCATCGGGTATGGCCTGTATCTGACCATGTGGGTGTTCAAGCTCGACGCCGGTAATAAGGAGATGCAGAGCATTGCGCAAGCAATTCAAGAAGGTGCGTCGGCCTATTTGAATCGCCAGTACAAGGCCGTCGGGGTGGTGGCGGCGGTTCTCTTTGTCCTTCTCTGGCTCGCCGGCATATGGTCGGATAAATTCGGATTGGTCACCGCCGTCGGATTTCTGATCGGCGCTTCTGCATCCGCGCTGGCCGGATATGTCGGGATGAACATCGCGGTTCGCGCCAACGTCAGAACGGCCCAGGCTGCGCATGATGGATTGAACGCGGCGCTTCAGGTGGCATTTCGCGGCGGTGCGGTGACGGGGTTGTTGCTGATCGGATTGGCGCTCTTGTCAGTAACAGGATTCTATACGATTGCCTCGGCGTTCGTTGGTCAGGAGAAGGCGATTCATGCCTTGCTGAGCCTTGGGTTCGGCGGCAGTTTGATTTCGGTCTTTGCGCGGGTCGGCGGCGGAATCTATACGAAGGCGGCGGATGTCGGAGCCGATCTGGTG